>NZ_JMFG01000012.1 GCF_000687145.1 Thermoanaerobaculum aquaticum | reverse complement strand
AGCGGCGGCCCCACATTTCCTGCGGCAGCTTTTAAAAAAAGAAAAGCGGCAAGCCCGAAGGCTTGCCGCCGTTTTTACCTGCAGAAAGGCTTGCAGCGCTTACCTCATGGGGCCGCTGGCAAGCTGGGGACTTTGGTTTCCGGAAGCAAGGAAATCCCCTCCTCCTTGACCGCCTGACGGAACGGCGCGACCTCCTGGGTGAGGAACTTTTCAAGCTCCGCTAGCGCCTTGGCCAGCTTGGCCCGCCCTTCCGAAAGCGTCGCCATTTGCGCGGGGGTTGGGGCATCCCAGGAGGACTGCAGCCCGCCCATGGCCTCACGGATGGTGGAAAGGGCATCACCCAAGTCCACAATGCCCTTGGTCCCTGGTGGCACGCGGAACAGCTTTTCCAGCTCTTCGGTGCGCCGCACCAGCTCTTGCGCTTGTTTCTTGAGCTTACCCGCGGTGCTTTCGCCTTTGCTGCCCTTTTGCGCTTCTTTTTCCTTTTCCATGCGGCGGGCCAGCTTGGTGGAGACGGTCTTCAGATCTTCCCGGAGCTCCACCAGGTTCCCCACGGCTTCAGCTACGGTTTCCTGCAGCGCCCCGGCTTCCAAAATGGCCTGCCATTTTGCGGCTCGTGCCTCCGCTGCCACCGAAAGCCGCGGGTCGGGCAGTACCTCCACCGTGCCCTGGGCCTTGTGGTCCTTGTACGCCACGGTCACGGTATAGGTCCCCGGTGGCACTTCCGGGCCACCCCTCTCCCGCCACCATTGCTCCTCTTCCCGGGGTGGCTCTTTGAACGCCTCTCGCCGCAAATCCCAAACCGCCCGGTTGAGGCCCCGGAAAACCCGGACCTTCAAGGTGCGAACCTCTTTCCCCTGGGCGTCGGTCACGGTGATGGTGGCTTCCGGCTTTTTGTCCTTCCCTTCCCCCTGCTCGTCCCGCCGATCCCCGCGGGACCGGGCCTGGGTTTCGGCCTCTTCGGGGTCGTACTCGGGCAGCTCGGGGTCGCTGAGGCTGAAGGCAATGAGCGCCCCGTAGGCACGGTTTTCCCCTATGAACTCGGTATTTCCCGGAAAGCGCGGTCCCGGACCCTGGTTTCGCCGGTACTGCTGGGCGGGCTGGATGGGGAAGAGGTGCAGTGGCTCCGCCAGCACCGCCTGGGAGAGCCCGCGGAGGGGCGAAATGTCATCCACGATGAAGAGCGCCCGGCCATGGGTGGCAATCACCAGATCGTGCTCCCGCGGGTGCACCACCAGGTCCATGACCGAGGCGGTGGGCAGGCCGTTTTCAAACCGCCAGAAGCTCTTGCCCCGATCTTGGGAGACGTAAAGGCCAAACTCGGTCCCCACGAACAGGAGGTTTTCGTCCACCGGGTCTTCCTCCACCACCAGGCAGTAACCCCACAGCTCGGTGGTGTTGAGGCTCTTCCAGGTGGCACCGAAGTCCTCGGTGACGTACAAGTAGGGCGTCCAGTTGGAGCGACGGTGGTCGTCAAACACCACGTACGCTCGCCCCGCCGCATGCTTGGAGGCCTCGATGTGGGGGATCCACGTGTTGGCGGGCACACCCTTGACGTTTTTCTCCACCGAAACCCAGGTCTGGCCGCCGTCGCGGGTGACGTGGATGCGCCCATCGTCGGTGCCCACCCAGATGACCCCCCGCTGCACCGGCGAGGGCGCAATGGTGAGGATGGTGGTGTAGTTTTCCGCGCCGGTGACATCAGGGGTCAAGCCACCGCTTTCGCTTTGCTTTTGCCATTCGGGGTTATTGGTGGTGAGGTCGGGGGAGATGATTTCCCAGCTGTCCCCGCGGTCCCGAGAGCGGTGCACAAACTGCGAACCGTAGTAAATGGTGGCGGGATCAAAGGGGTCCTGGGCAAAGCCGGCGTTCCAGTTGAAGCGCAATTTCACCCCTGGAGGCCCCGCGGGCCGGATGTCCTTTTGCTCCCCGGTGCGCAGGTTCCAGCGGCGCAGGTAGCCCTCCTGGCTCATGGAGTAGCCGCGCATGGAGTCCTCGGGATCCGGTGAAACGTCAAAGCCATCGCCAAACCCCACCTCTTGCCAGTGGTGGTTGCGGATGCCCCCGGTTTCCCAAACCGCCGAGGGGCCGCGCCATGAGCCGTTGTCCTGCAAACCGCCGTACACGTGGTAGGGGCGGTCCATGTCCACGTTCACGTGGTAGTACTGGCCCACCGGCAGGTTGGTGACGTACCGCCAGGTTTCACCGCGGTTTTCGGAAACCGCTACGCCGCCGTCGTTGCCCACGATCAGGTGCTCGGGGTTTTGGGGGTTGATCCACATGGCGTGGAAGTCGGAGTGAATGCCGGCAGGGCCGGTGGCCAGCGGGCGGAAGGTCTTCCCCCCGTCATCGGAAACCGCCAGCCGCGTGGCCAGGTCGTAAATGCGGTTGGGCCAAACCGGATCGGCGTAAATGTCGGCGTAGTAGAAAGGCCGATTGCCCACCCGCGAGCCCTCGCTGACCTTTTCGAAGCTTTCACCGCCGTTTTCCGAGCGCAGCAGCAAGTTGGTTTTGGCTTCCACCAGCGCGTAAACCACCTGCGGTTTGCTGGCACAAACGGCAAGCCCAATGCGCCCCAGCTCCCCTTCGGGAAGCCCTTCCTTGGGGGTAAGCTTCTTCCAGGAAGCCCCGCCATCGTACGTGAGGAACAAGCCGGAACCTGGGCCGCCAGATTTAAAGAAGTACGGCCAGCGCCGGTAGGTCCACATCGCCGCCAGGAGCTTGTCGGGGTTTTGGGGATCGGCAATCAAATCGGCGCAGCCGGTTTTTTCGTCCACGAACAGCACTTTCTTCCAGGTTTGACCGCCGTCGGTGGTTTTAAATACGCCCCTTTCCGCGTTTTCCCCCCACATTTGGCCCAAGGCGCACACGTACGCCACGTTGGGGTCCCGGGGGTGGGGAATGATGCGGTGGATGCGTTCGGTTTTCTCCAACCCCACGTGCTTCCAGGTCTTTCCGCCGTCCCGGGAAAGCCAGACCCCGTACCCCACGGAAGCGGAGTTGCGGGGGTTGCCCTCGCCGGTGCCCACCCAAACCAGGTCGGGGTTGACCGGCGACACCGCCACGGCGCCAATGGCAGCCACCTTTTCGTGGTCAAAGATGGGCTTAAAAGTGAGCCCCCCATCGGTGGACTTCCAAACGCCGCCGGTGGCCGCGCCGACGTAAATCGTCACCGGGTTTCCCGGCACGGCGTCAATGGCGGCAATGCGACCGCTCATGGCCGCCGGGCCGATGCTGCGGGCCTTCAGGCCAAAGACCTGTCGGGAATTCAGGGCCTCGGCACCGCTGCCGAGGCTCCAAAAAACCGCCAAAAAAACCGCAAGCCGAATTTTCATGGTGCCTCCCTCCCCCACGTCATGGCCCCTTGTACGCACGGGAGGGGAGCTGGTTTTGCCCGGCGGTTCAGCTGTCCTCTTTCACCACACCGGCCAGCCGCTCCAAATCCAAGACCCGCTGCAGCAACTCCTCGGCGATTCCCAAACGCCGGCCGGCTTCCAGCACCGAAAGCGATTGGGCTTGCGCCAGCTTGGCCACCGCCGCCGCCTGTTCGTAGCCCACTTCCCGGGCCAGCGCTGTGGCCAGGGCCGGCGAGCGGGAGGCCAGCTCCCGGCAACGCTCTTCGTTCACCGCCAGGCCGGCCAGACAGCGATCCACCAGCACACGGCAAGATGAAGACAAAAGCTGGGCGGAGGTGTCCAAGTTCCAAATCAAAAGCGGCCCGGCGTGGAAGAGGTCCAGCTGGGAAAGGGCCTGGCTTTCGGTCACCGCTTGCACTAACCCCCGAACTTCCAGGGCGGCCTGCGCCACCGCTTCGGGAATCACCGGGTTCACCTTCCCCGGCATCAGCGAGGAGCCCGGCTGTACCGCCGGCAGCTGCAGCTCTCCCAAACCCCCGTAAGGTCCCGAACTGCGCAGGCGCAGGTCCTGGGCCAGGGCAAAAAGCACCCCCGCCAGGTGGCCGTAGCTTTGCGCCAGCGCCTGGAGGTCGTCCCAGCCGGCAATGCCCACCGCCGGATTGGCCATCAGCCGCCACGGGCCTCCTGTCCACCGGCGCAGCAGCTCCACCGCTTTTCCGGTAGCTTCCCGATTGGCGTTTAAACCCGAACCCAACGCGGTTCCCCCCAGCGGGAGCTCCGCCACCGGCTCCAGGTCCCGCTGCAACCTTTCGCAGGCGCGGGCAAGACGCCGCGCCCAGGCGTCGAAGATGCGGCCGTAGGTGGTGGGCACCGCGTCCACCAGGTGCGTGCGCCCCAGGGTGACGGTGGCGCGGTAGCGCTGGGCCAGGGCCCGCAAGGTTTCCACCACCCTCTGGGCTTCCGGGATCACCTTTTGGCTTGCCGCCTGGAAGGCCGCCATGCGTGCGGCGGTGGGGATCACGTCGTTGGAGGACTGCCCCAGGTTCACGTGGTCGTTGGGGTGCACCGTCCCGGAACCCAACCGGCGGTTGGCCAAAAAGGCCAGAACCTCGTTGACGTTCATGTTGGTGGAGGTGGCGGATCCGGTTTGGAAGACGTCCACCGGAAAGTGCTGCCAGAGCCCTCCTTCCAGCACTTCATCGGCGGCAGCCGCAATGGCGTTGGCCAAGGCTTGGGGGAGCAGCCCTTTTTCGCCGTTGGCCACGGCCATGGCTTTTTTGACCAGCACCAGCTCGCGGAGAAAAGCTACCGGCATGGTCCAGCCGGAGACAGGGAAGTTGGCCACCGCTCGGGCCGTTTGTGCGCCGTACAAAGCCTCGGCCGGCACCATCACCTCGCCCAGCGTGTCCCTTTCCTTGCGATGCTCGCTCATAGCCCCTCCTCTTTCCAAAACCCGCTATCGCCCATGGATTTTCCCACAACAGAAGAGCTTGCAGCTTGCGGTCTCCATGGCACAATGGGCTTGTGAGAACGGTGCTGGCGCTTTTGGGTTGTGCCGGACGGGTGGAGGTGGCACTGGCTTCCCCTTCGCTTGCTGCCCCTTCTGTGGTGGCTCTGGCCAGCCCCGAGCCGCGGGCCAACCTGCTGCTGCAAGCGGTTCACCAGGTCTTGCAGGCGGCCCAGCTCAAGATTTCGGATTTGGAGCTGGTGGTGGCTACCACCGGACCGGGGTCTTTTACCGGCATCCGCAACACCCTGGCTTGCGCCTGGGGGTTTGCCCAGGCCTGCCACTTGCCGGTGCACGGCTTTTCCTCGCTTTTGGTGCAAGCTGCCCGCAGCGCTGAGGCGGCAGTTTTGGCGGTGCAACCGGCCCGCAAAGGCTGGTTTTACGCACAGCCTTTCGTTTGCAAAGAAGGCTGGATAGCCACTGCACCCGTTGAGATCCTTCGCCAGGAAGAGCTGGCAAGCCAGCCTCTGTCGGTGGTGGCTCCACCGGGGTTGAAGCTGCCCCCCGAAGTCAAGGTGGCTTCAACATGCAGGACGCCGGCCGAAGCGCTCTTGGCGCTGGGGGTGCAGCTGGAAAGCCCGGACAGCAGCACCCTGGTGCCCAGCTACGTGGAAGCCTTCCCGGCCTCGAGGGAACCCTGATGGCGGCCTTACCGGAGCCTTTTGTCTGGCGCGAGCCGCACTTCTCGGACCTTCCGGCGGTAGCCGAGCTGGAGGCGCTGGTTTTCCCCGATCCCTGGCCGCAAGCGCTTTTTGCCAGCGAGGTGGGGCAGCCGGAGCGGTTTCAGCGGTTGGTGTTTGCACCCAACGGTGAGCTTGCTGCTTACCTTTTTGCCTGCTGGCAGGTGGACGAGCTGCACATCCTCAAGGTGGCCACTCACCCCCGCTATCAGGGCATGGGTTTGGCCACCGCCCTTTTAAACGCTGCCCAGGAAGAAGCCGAACGCCGGCGCGGGATTGGCCTTACCCTGGAAGTGCGGGTTTCCAACCAGAGGGCCATCAACCTTTACCGCTACCTGGGCTACCGCATCATTGGTCGCCGCCCCCGCTACTACCAAAACGGCGAAGACGCGCTGGTGATGTACCGGCAGGTGCGGCCCACCATCTTTCAGAAACTAGGGTTACGGTGACCTTGACCCCAAAACACGGCTATACTCCCCAAGGAGCAAAAACGTGAGGCGGCTTGGCGAGATTTTGCTGGAGAAGGGCTTCGTTTCTCCCGACGGTTTGCGATCGGCACTGGAAGCCTGCCGGCGGCACGGGGGCAGCCTGGGCGGCTGGCTCATGCGCCTGGGGCTTTTGACCGAATCGAAGCTGCTGGAAGCCCTGGCGGAGCAAACCGGGTGCCCGCCGGTGAGCGCCCTGGAGCTGGCGGCGGCCCCGCGGGAAATCCGCACGCTGATCCCTTTGAGCTTTGCCAAGCGCCATATGGTGGTGCCCTTTGCCCGCCAGGGTCGAAATTTGGACGTGGCCATGCTCAACCCCAACGACCTGGTGGTGCTGGACGAGCTGGCCAGCATGACCGGCATGGTGGTGCGGCCGCACGTGGCCACCGAAGCGGCGCTTTCGGTGGCTTTGGCTTTGCCCACGGTCCCCCACGCCGAAGCGGGCACCGCACCTCCCGGTCCACCCCGCGGCCGGGAGCGGCAATGGAGGCAGTTCTGGCAACTGGAAGCCAGCGGACCGGAGCTGTTCCGAGCGCTGGATGCCCCACCCTGGCCGGCTCCTCCTGCGGCGGTGGCCACCTTCCCCGCCCTGGCTCCGGTGAGCACGCAAGAAACGCCCGTACGCCAGCACATCCCGCACCTGGGGGAAGCCCTGGCCAGCTGCACCCATCGCGATCAGGTGGGCAAGCTAGTGCTTGCCGCGCTGGCGGAGGAAGGCACGCGGGTGGCGCTCTTTTCCCTCCACCACGGCAAGGTCATGGGATGGATGGGGCGAGGTCTGGATCTGGTGGACGAGGACCTCCACACCTTCATCCTCCCCCTGGACCGCCCCTCGGTGTTTTTGAACCTGAGCCGGGGAATGGAGATGCACGTGGGCCCGCTGGTGGGTGGCGAGGGCAACGAAGCGCTGCTGGAAGCCCTGGGGCCACCCCCGCCCGCCGCTGCAGCGGTGGTTCCCATCCGCGTGCGCGGGAAAACCGTGGCCTTCCTCTGGCTCGACCGCGGGGAAGATGGTGTGAGCGATGTTTCCGTGCCGCAACTTCAGGAAGTGGCTCGCCTGGCAGGTCTGGCTTTGGAAATGCTGGTGGTGCGACAAAAACTCAAGGCTGTTTCGAGCTTGACAGCAGGGGAAGTGGAGCACTAGGCTTTTCCGCCCGCAGTTGGCGGAGGAGGTTTGGCAACCATGATCAAAGCGGACCTCGTGAAGGCAGTGAGGGAAACCGTTGACTTGCCCCAGGGAAAAGCGGCCGAGGTTGTGGACGCAATTTTCGAAAGCATGAGGCAAGCGCTGGTGCGGGGAGAACGCATTGAGCTGCGTGGCTTTGGCGTTTTCCTGGTGAAGGAGCGCAAGCGTGGGGTGGGGCGGAACCCGCGTACCGGGCAGGAGGTCCCGATCCCTCCCGGAAAGACCGTCCGCTTTAAGCCGGGGAAGGCCCTCCGCGAGTTAGGCTAGTTCCTGTGGCCGATCAACATGTGGAAATCCTGGCACCGGATGGTGCCCTGCTCAGGGTCTTAAGGCCGCAACCCCCGCGCCATTCCCCTGGGCGCTTGCTTTTGCACCTGGCGTTGTTTTTGGCGACCCTGGCCACCACCTCCACCGTTGGCGGCCTGATGTTTGCCTCCAGCGAGGTGGAGCTTCGTCTGGCGAGCAAGGGGTTTTCGGGCTTTTCGCTGTTCTGGCGCCTTATCACCGACCGTGAGGTGTTAACCGCTGGACTGGCCTTTTCCCTGCCCCTCATGGCCATCCTCCTGGCCCACGAAATGGGACACTACGTGGCCTGCCGCCGCCACTACCTGGACGCCACCTTGCCGTTCTTTATCCCGGTGCCCTTCGGCATTGGCACCATGGGGGCCTTCATCCGCATCCGCTCGCCGCTCATGACCAAAAGGGAGCTGGTGGACGTGGGTGCTTCCGGCCCCATTGCCGGTTTTGTCTTGACCCTGCCGGTGCTGGTCTGGGGCATCCTGCAATCCCAGGTGGTGCACGAGCTGCCCAAGGGCGGCTACTTGGTTTTCGGTGAGCCCATCCTGTTTAAGCTTCTCTCCCGGATGATCTACCCGGAGCTGGCGCAGGGCGCCGATTTGCTCCTCCACCCCACCGCTTACGCCGCTTGGATTGGCCTTCTGGTCACGGCTCTAAACCTTTTGCCCTTTGGCCAACTGGACGGGGGGCACATCACCTACGCTGCATTGGGACGGATTCACCGCCTGGTGGCCTGGCCGCTTCTGGTGGTTTTGGTGCTCCTGGGCTTTAAGTGGACGGGCTGGTGGGTTTGGGCCATGGTGGCCCTGGTCATGGGCGTTCGTCACCCCTGGGTGCCCGGAGAGGACGACCCTTTCCCCGAAGACCGTAGGTGGGTGGTGGTCGCGAGCTGGGTCATTTTCCTTTTGAGCTTTACCCCCGAACCCATCAAGGTAGTGCCTTAGCCTGCAGCCGGTTTGCTTTCCCAAATGAGCGTCACCGGCCCGTCGTTCACCAGCTCCACCTCCATGTGGGCGCCAAACACACCGGTGCTCACCGGTACACCGTGGGCTTGGATAGCTGCGGCTAAAGACTCCAAAAGCGGCCGGGCCACCTCCGGTGGGGCGGCACCATCAAAGGAGGGGCGGCGCCCCCGGGCAATGGAGCCTGCCAGGGTGAACTGCGAAACCAAAAGCACACTGCCCCCCACTTCCCCAAGGGAAAGGTTCATCTTGCCGTTCTCGTCCTCAAAAACCCGCAAGGTTGCAAAGCGCTCGGCGGCCTTAGCGACGACTTCCGGGCCGTCCCCTTTTTCCACCGCCACCAGAACCAACAACCCCCTGCCAATTTCCGCAACTCTTTGCCCGCCTACCCGCACTTCCGCCCGGGAAACCCTCTGGATGACCGCTTTCACGCTTGCCTCCGTTGCAGAAGCCTTTTAATTTCTACCAGCTCTGGGGCCCGGGTAAGCCACAGTCCCACGACATAAACCGCCAGGCCCAAAAGGCCAAAACCCGACACCATGAGGGCCCCGCGCACGCTGGTTACCAGCGGAAACTCCACTTGGTCCGCCAGGTGCTTGACGATTACCGCCATCAACGCAGCGCTCAAAGCATGCCGCCACAGCGAGGAAAAAAGCTCCCGCTTTGGCGCCCGCCCGCTTGTGCTCAGCCGCCACCACAGGTAGCACCCGGCCACGTACTGAGAAAGGCTGGTGGCGGCGGCTACCCCTGGTGCTCCCCATCGGGGCGTGAAAAGAAAACCGGCCGCGGCAAACACCAGCAAGCTCAAAACCGAGGCTTTCACCGGCGACCGGGTATCGTGCACCGCGTAAAACCGCCCCGATGCCAACTTCACCCAAGCCAACGCCGGCATGCCGGCGGCAAAAGCCACAAGCGCCTGCGCCGTGGTGGTCACGGCCCAATGTCCAAAGCGACCACCTCCAAAAAGCAAACCGGAAACCGCCGGCGCCAAAACCATGAGAAAAACCATCGCCGGAAACACCACGAACGACTGCACGCGCAGGGCAAAGGTGAAGGTTTCGTCGGCGTTTTCGTCCCGTGCTAACGTTGGCAAAAGCGCGGTGAAAAGCTGCACCACGATCACCCCGTACACCAGCTCGTTGGTGCGGGAAGCGGCGTACACGCAAAAGAGCGCCCCATCCCCTGCCGAAGATGCAAAGTACGTGGCCAGGAAAACCGTGATTGGGTAAATGCCAGAGGACAAAAGCAAAGGCAAAGCTTTACGCAGCACCGTCCGCACCTGGGGGTGCAGGAAAGCCCCGCCGCCGGGAACTGCGGGCAAACCCACCCGGGCCGCTGCCACCCACTGGGTGGCAAACTGCAAAAAACCGCCCAGGAGCACGCCAAAGACCAGCCACGGTGCCAAAGGCCAGCCTCGCCAGGCGGCAAATAAAACGCTCAAAGCTATGGAGGCGTTGAGAAAAATGGGGGTAGCCGCCGAAAGGAGGAACTTCCCCCTGACGTTTAGCACCCCTTGCACCAACGCCGCCAAAGCGATAAATCCCAGGTACGGGAACAACCAGCGGGTGAAGTACACGGTGAGGGCGTGCTTTTCCGGGATGGCCCGGTAATCAGGGGCCAAAAGGTTGGCAAAAGACTGCGCTTGCCACATCCCCAGCGCTACCACCAAGCCCGCAAGAAGCACCAGCGTGCTGGTCATGGCGGCCACAAAGCGGCGAACCTCGTCCTTTTGCCCCCCTTTGTCCATCTCGGCCAAGGTGGGGATGAAGGTGGCGTGCAGCGCCCCTTCGGCCAAAAGCTGACGGAAGAGGTTGGGAGCCCGAAAGCCCGCCACAAAGGCATCGCCGATCCCCTGCGCACCCAGGTAGGACGCCACCACCTTGTCCCGTAGCCACCCCGAAACCCGCGAAACCGCCGTCACCAGTGCCATACCGGTGGTGGCGGTCACCAGCGTCCGCTGCGTACCCATGGGCGAAATCTACCACGCCGTTGGTCAGCTTCCCGGTCCCTGGGCCATGGGCAGGTGCCGCTTGGCTTGTGCGTGGAGGCGCGAGAGCGGTGATAAAATGCAGCGTGAAGGTCAAAAGAACCTAAGGAGGGAGAGCTAAAAATGCACCACCTAAGAATAGCGACCCTGGTTTTCTTGGCGGGATTGGCCAGCTTTTCGGCGGCACAAGAACTGGCACCCACTGCGACTCCGGCCCCTGCCCAGCCCACGCCCGTCCCACTCCAACCCGACGACGCTCGGCTCGTGCAAATTGTGGAGCTGGTGCGGGCAGGGCTTTCGGAGTCGCTGATTGCCGAGCACGTGGGTACCATGCAGCCGGGCTTTAAGCTTACGACGAAGGATTTGCTTTACTTAAAACACAACGGGGTGCCCGAATCCATCATTTCCGCGCTCATGAACTCGCCAAAACTGGCACCGACGCCAACGCCCACGCCCTCGGCAACCCCCACGCCCACCCCGGAGCCCACCCGCGAGGTTGACGGGTTAATCCTCGATCGTGGTTTTGGCAAAAAGGACCACGTAGGGAAGCTGGTGATTTCCCGGGAGGAAATCCGCTGGGTTGACAAGGAAGATTCCCGTGGGAATTTAACCTTGTACCCGAAGGGAATTCGCGCCATCAATCTGGTGTGCACCACCACCGGCACCAGCAGCTTTTGCCACCAGCTTAAGGTCAAGATGATTGCGGGGGAAACATTCAAGTTTGAAGATGCGGAGCGTGAACGGGGCGGAAACCGAGCCATCCAGGCAGCGGTGGAGGCTCTCAAGCAGTTCTTCCCCGAGCTCACGGTGATAGAAAAGAGCAAGTAGAAACAGGCATCTGGCAGGAAGACCCGGAGGTAGTGAAGGGTCTCGCGGCCCAATGCTTTTGGGTTTATGGCACAAACTTGCCGACCCAGGCGCTTGAATTTCCGAAACCGGAAGCCTCTTTATGCGTGTTCAAGGTCTCGCCCCCCAAAGGGCCCCGGGAAGAACGGCGGAATCGGAGCCGCAGCAGTCTGGCATTACCCCTGAGCCGGAGCTGGCAAAGTGGCGGATAGCCTTGCGCCTTTATTAAATGGGCTTAGCCGCCCCGCACCAGTTCCCGCCAGCCCCTTAGCGCATGACTGTGCCTTTGCCTGGCTGTCAAGCACGGTTGGAACGACCACTAGCGATTGGTCCTGGATGACCCGCGTGGAGGAGCCCGTGAAATCGCCTCAACTAACCCCCCCCAGCGGTTTTCGGCTCGGAAAAAGCCAAATCGCCAGCGAGAAAAAAGCAAGGAGCGGTGGTAGGGTGAGCGGAGGGCCATGCCACACCCGGTGACGGATGGGGTTTATTTTGGTGTCGAGAGTTTCAGCCGCTCAATGATTTCGCCTATTCCCGAGCGCTTCCGTGTGACCTCGGCCTTACGGGCTTGGCATCCTTCTTTGCTGGAAACGTGGGGATTTCAGGAAGGCGCTTGTCTGAACATCTCTTTCGGTGCCGATGGTGCCAGTTCGTCAACACCCTGCATTGTTTAGTAACCAACTGCGGCTTTAACGCCTTGCTCTAAACGGCAAAAAACCTTCCAAGCCCTCGACCGCGAACACCTTTGGACCCACCCGCTCTCACCCAAAGAAAACCCTTACGTGGAGCGCGGAATTTGTCCTCCAGGCGATGCTGGTTAACTTCCACCTCGATCTGCCGTTCTCCAACCTCAGCCTTTCCAACTGGAAAATTGGCAATTTCCTAATGTTCTACACCACCAAGCGTTCGCACCGTGCCCTTAAGCATCAGATACCAGCCCAGTCTCGCTGAACCGCCAAGCTCTGCCACAATCTCTGCAGGAATACAAGCTTGTTGACAACGGCTTTAAAGCTCATTAACTTGAGATGCCATGAAGCCAGAGGTGCTTTTCCGCACCGTTCTTTGTAGTCCAGCGGGAGAAGAAACGAGCGGCTGCGTGTCCGTACCTTCTCAGCTTACGGACGCGATGAAACACGACATTTCTATGGATTCAGTCGCACCGTACCCTTCGAACGTATTCTGTTTTGGGCTTAACGTGACGCATCGGCTTCGCGAAGGCTATCCGTGTCCTACTGCATTCAAGTTGGATGCCGAAAGCGCGATTTTGGTTTCTCTTTTTTATTTGGATTTTCTTACGTTTTTCGGGACGTTCACGGTGGCGGCGTTAATGGCACTACTCGCGGTACAAAAGCAAGAAACCGCCCCAGAGCAACGAACTTCCGCTCAGTACCTCGATTTTCCGGGCCTAATCATCGGGAACCGTGTGAACAGCCCAACCAGAGCCGGTGTTACTTGGGCGCTTCTGACCCGAGGTCGGCTTGAAAAAAGGTAGGCTCTCTATGGCCAAGAAAAACGGTAGACCAACACTGAGCGTCGAGAAAATCCAAGCTGGAAGGCAAGCGTTCGAGATCCACGAGCCGCGCGATCTCTTCTACCGGGCCGCAACGGAGCTTGTAACGCTAGCCTTGGAGGGCAAGGTATCGTTGAGCGTTGCCGAAGCCTTGGCGGTTCTCCTGCAGACGTGGAACAAAATGTTTTACCAATACAAAAAGTTCGATGGCCAGCACTTTTCCGAAATAGAGCAGCTGATCGCTGATAATTACGCGGTTCTGCTAGCGTTCCGAAAACGCTCCATAGAAACCTTCAGCCCCGACGATAGACCCGATGTATCGCGCGTCTTCAGAGCGTTCGAGGAGGTACTTGGGCCAGTAGGTGCGGCAAAGTCCCTCCACCTCCTAGCGCCGAGGTTCTTCCCCCTTTGGGATCGCGCTATTGCGCAGGGATACGGCTTAACGTTAAAAGAGACAGGGAGAAACGCTGACAGGTACTGTCGTTTCATGGAAATCGTGAAGGCTCAGGTTGAAAGCCTTGGTGGCGAACAGGCGCTTGGGAGAAATCCGCTCAAAACGATCGATGAGTACAACTACTGCAAATTCACCAAGCGGTGGATATAACCCGACAACGGTGCGCGGACCTGCCCACAAAAAGCGGGATTCTCAAAGAAAATGACCTGTAGCAATAGTTGCCGCAAACTCTGTCAGCGCTTAGTTCGTCGAAAGGACCCGGCAACAGGTGGCGTCTGGGTACGGTAGACCAATGTCCGTTTATGCCGGGTTGGCCGGCTGCTTGCGATGGAGGGAGGTGTTTGCTAAGGTGAAGGGGCCGTCCGCGCCGGGAGGAGACGATGAGCGTGAACAAGGTCATCATCGTGGGGAACGTCGGTCGAGAAGTGGAGCTGCGCCATACCCCTTCGGGAGTGGCCGTAGCTCGGTTTTCGGTGGCCACCAACGAACGCTGGCGGGACAAGGACGGGAACCGTCAGGAGCACACCGAGTGGCACACCGTGGTGGCCTGGGGCAAGCTTGCGGAGTTTTGCCAGCAGTACGTGACCAAAGGCCGGCAGGTCTACGTGGAAGGCTCGCTGCGCACCCGCACCTACGATGACGACAAGGGCAACCGCCGCTACTTTACGGAAATTCGCGCCCAAACCATTCAGCTTTTGGGTCGCCGGGAGGGCGCTGCCGAAGGGGGCGCTGAAGAAGCGCCGGAGTTGCCGCCGGAAGTGGAAGACGACGTCCCCTTCTAGCCTGAAAGCATTTGAGCCGCTTTCTGCAAGCCGGGTGGCGCTCCAACAAACCACTGAAACACCGCCTGTGCGTAAAGGTCTCTTGCTGGCTTCAGGTCGTTAGTTCGTCCCCACACCCATCAGCCGCTTGAGGCGGGCCAAAAGCGTGCCTTTGAGCTCCGAGGTGCTTTGTGCTTCGGCCAGCTCCGCCAGGCGCCGCAGCTCAGCGCTTCGCTCCGCCATACGCTGGGCGAGCTCTTCGGCAAGGCTGGGCTCTTCGGACAGCGCCTGGGTTAGCGTGGTGGCGTCCATCTCCACCACCGAGAGCTCCCCCACCGCCAGCACCGAGGCGGCCCGGGGCTCACCGGTGAGAAAGGCAATTTCGCCAAAGAGCTCGCCCGCCTCCAGCACCGCCACCTCGCGCCCCCCGCGCACCACCTTTGCTCTCCCCCGGGCCAGCACGTAAAGCGCCCGGGAAGCCTCCCCTTCCCGCACCACCGCTTCCCCATCCCCGTACACCACCAGGCGGGAGTTGCGGACCAGGGCTTCCCGGGCACCGGCAGGCAAGGTGGCAAAGGTGGGGCATTGCCGCAGGGCTTCGGTAATAAGAGCTTCCGCCGGAGGTAAGGGTGCTTTTTCCGCGTGGTGCAGCACCCGTTGCGGGTAAGGGATCTCGATCCCCTCCCGTCGCAGCGCGTACCACGCCCGGGAAAGAAACGCATCGGCAATGTCCGCTTGCCGCCAGGGCTCCCGGGTCCACAGGCGGCACTCCCATTCCAAGGCGGAATCGCCAAAGGCTGAAAGCAAAAACTGCGGTTTCGGCTGCGACAGCACCTCGGGAATGGTGGAGGCCACGCCGGCCAGCAGCTCCCGCACCCTTTCGGGGCTGGCCCCGTAAGCCGTGCCCAGACGAACCACCACCGCCCCCAGCTGGTTTGGCGACCAAACCCTCAAAGGGGAGCGGGTAACGTTGGTGTTGGGGACCAGTACCCTCTGCCCCAGGCGGGTGCGCAGCACCAGCACCCGCCACCCCAGCTCTTCCACCTCCCCCAGGAGCCCCTCCATTTCCACCCAGGTGCCGGGGGCAAGGCGCCGGTCCCCCAGGAGGGTCATGCCCGCAAAAAGCATGCCCAGGGTTTCCTGGAGCGCCAGGCCCAGCACCAGGGTCAGCACCGCCGAGGTGGCCAAAAACGCCTTCAGCTCCATTCCCGTGATCATCTGCACGCTAAAAACCAGCACCAGGAAGTACACGGCACCGGCCACCACATCGCGGGTCAATCGCGGCACCACAAACCCCAGCCGCTTGGCGAGGAAGTAGTCGAAAAGCACGATGAGCGCCGTGCGGGTGGCGGTAACCGCTAGAAACGCCAGCACCACCCCTGCCGTCCACCGCTCCCAGGCGCTTCCCGGGGCCAGGCTTTCAGCTGCGTACGCACCCAGGCCGGCAACAGCGGTGAGACCCAGCCAAACCCGCAACCGCCCCAGAAGCGAACGGGGAACCAAGGCACCCGCCAGGGCAGCAAGCAAAGCCAGCAAAGCCACAACCAGCAACGACCAGCTCATCGGCAGTTCCTCGCTCAGGGATTGTAGCCTTTTGCTAAGCTTTTGTGGGCCTTTGTGGCCGGAGGAAACCATGAGCGGACCGGTTTGGAGATGGGAAAAGGATCGGCAAGCCGTTTGCCACTGGTGCTTGAACGAGGTCACCGGGGTGTTTGTGGAGGGCGAGGTGGTGAACGGCGACCTTTTGGACGGACGCATGGTGTGCCCGGAGTGCTATAAAAGCTTTCACCAGTTCCTGGTGGTGGGTGAACACGAAAACAAAGCCCCGGCCCCGGCTTACGCCCACCGCTAGCGCCAAGGCTTATACTGGCCTTCCCAATGAGCGAGCACACCTGCGATGTGCTGATTCTTGGCGGGGGACCCGCCGGCAGTACCGCCGCCACGCTGCTTTGCGAAAGCGGCTTCACGGTAACGGTGCTGGAGCGCGAGAGCTTCCCTCGCTTTCACGTGGGGGAATCGCTGCTCCCCCACTCTCTGCCGCTCTTTGACCGCCTGGGGGTGCATGAGGAGGTCAAAGCCCTCCCCCACACCCGGGTGAAACCCGGGGCCTTCTTTGCCACCGCCGACGGCAGCAAGGTGGTGGAGTACCGTTTTGCCGAAGCTTTGCCCCCGGCCATTCCCCACGCCTACCAGGTTCGCCGGGACGAGTTTGACGCGCTTTTGTTGTCCCGAGCTCAAAGGGCCGGGGCGCAGGTTCTCCACGGGTGGGAAGCGCTAACCCCGCAGTGGGAGGGCAAGAGGCTTACCGGGATGTGGGTGCGGGACCCGGAGGGGCAGCAACACCTCTTTCGCTTTCGCGCCTTTCTGGATGCCTCAGGGCAAAAGGCGTTCCTGGCCACCCGCATGGGCTGGCGCTTCCCCTACCCCAAGCACAAGAAAGTAGCCGCGGTGAGCCATTTTCGCGGGGTCTGGCTGCCCCCCGGCGAGTCCAGCGGCAACATCACCATCGTCCTCACCAAAGCCGGCTGGTTTTGGTTCATCCCCTTTGCCGACGATACGGTTTCGGTCGGTGCAGTGCTGGACGTCGCGTTTTGGCAAGCGCAAGGCAAGGCACCGCAGGAGGTTTTCCAGCGCGCCGTGGAGGAAACCCCGGAAGCAGCCAGGAGGCTCGCCAACGCCTCGCCGATTTTGCCGTTTTCGGCCATCCAGAATTTTTCCTACCGGGTCACCAAGCTGGCGGGTGACGGGTTTTGCCTCATTGGCGACGCCGCCGGCTTTTTGGACCCCATCTTTTCCACCGGTGTTTTTATTGCCACCACCACCGCGGCTTCGGCAGCGGAAGATGTGACCGAGGCCCTGCACCGCCACGGCCGGATAGACGCTGCGGATTTGGCCCCCACGGTGTCCCTCACCCGCAGTTTGCAGAAGACCTTTTTCTCCTTCATCCGCTCCTACTACGATCAGGACTTCCTGCCGTTCTTTTTCAACCCCAGGCCGGTGCTGCAAATCCCCGCCGCCATCGTTTCGCTGCTGGCTGCCGATGTTCTCCGGCCTGGTCGCCGGCTGGTGGCAGCGCGTTTCCGCCTGCTGCAGCTTCTGGCAGCGGGACAAAAACTGGGACGCCTGCTGGGCAAGCCGCTGGTCCCACCCCTGGACGCCACGCCCGCGGATGCTGGCCCATGAGTGAAAGCCTCCCGGGTCCAGAAGCCCACGAGCGCGGGTCAGCCCTCCGCTGGCTCTTGCGCTGGGCCTACCCCTACCGCTACCGCATGCTGACCTCCACCCTGCTGGTCACGGTAGGTGCGCTGCTGCAGGTGGTGGGTCCGCTGCTCACCGCCGCCGCGGTGGACCTTTACGTTAAGCCCGAACCTTCCGCCACCGCCCGGCGGGTGGCGGCGGTGCTCTCCTGGCTTGGCCTGCCGCAGAGCGGCAGTGCGGGCTTTGTGAGCCTGGCGCTGCTTTACTTTCTGGCTTTGGGCCTGGGTTCGGCGCTCCTGGTGGTGCAAGCACGCAGCATGCTTACCACCGGCCAGCTGGTGATGCGGGACCTGCGGGACCGGCTTTTTGCCCATCTTCAAACCCTGGACTTGAGCTACTTTCACCGCACCCCTGCCGGCCGCATCATCACCCGCTTGACCTCCGACGTGGACGCGGTGAACGAGCTTTTCACCTCGGGGCTGGTGGACATCCTGGCCGACACCCTGCTGCTTTTGGGCATCGTGGTTGTGCTCTTTTCCCTTTCCCCGCGCCTGGCTCTGGTGTCCTTCGCAGTTTTGCCGCTTTTGGTGCTTCTGGCCATCTGGTTTCGCCGGCACGCCCGGGCGGTGTACCTGGAGGTGCGCACCAAGCTGGCAGCGGTGAACACCCACATCCAGGAGCACCTGGCCGGCATTGCCGTGGTTCAGGTGCTGCGGGCGCAAGGGGAAAGCGCCCGGCGATTTACCAGGCTTGACGCCGAACACCGCGACGCCAACATCCGCGGCATCTTTTACTACGCGGTTTTTTACCCCACCGTAGAGCTGCTTACGGCTCTGGGCATCGGCGGGATCATTTACTTTGGCGCCGGCTGGAGCCAAAAGGGCTTGGTTTCCTTTGGCGTGCTGGTGGCCTTTTTGTGCAATACGTGCAGCGCTTTTACCGCCCCATCGGTGACCTTGCCGAAAACTACAACGTGCTGCAAGCTTCCTTCGCCGCTTCCGTGCGCCTCCGCGAGCTTCTGGCCACAAAGCCTGAACTTGCCGATCCGCCTCACCCGGTAAGCCCTCCCCGGCAAGGTAGCCTGGAGTTTCGCCACGTGACCTTTGCCTACGACCCCCACGACCCACCCGCCCTGCGGGAGGTGAGCTTTGCGGTGCAGGCCGGCGAGCGGGTGGCGGTGGTGGGGCACACCGGTGCCGGCAAGAGCACGCTGGTGAACCTGCTCTTGCGCTTTTACGACCCGCAGGCGGGGGAGGTGCTGGTGGACGGGGTGGACGTACGCCACTGGCGGCGCTCCGAGCTGCGTTCCCGCTTTGCGGTGGTGCTCCAGGACGTGGACTGCTTTGCCGGAACCATCCGTGACAACGTTTCCCTGGGGCGCCCGGGCATTTCCGACCAGCGCATCCTTTGGGCCCTGGAGCAAGTGCAAGCCCGGGAGCTTCTGGAGCGCTTGCCTCTGGGTTTGGACACCGTGCTGGGGGAAAGGGGAACCGGGCTTTCCGTAGGGGAAAGGCAGCTGGTGGCCTTTGCCCGCGCCCTGGTGGGGGATCCCGAGTTCGTCATCCTCGACGAAGCCACCGCTTCCGTGGACCCCCTCACCGAAGCCCGCATCCAAAAGGCCCTGGAGCGCCTGCTGGCCGGCCGCACCGCCATGGTCATTGCCCACCGGCTGGCCACCACCCAGCTTTGCCCGCGGGTGCTGGTCTTCCACCGCGGACGGCTGGTGGAAGAGGGGAGCCACAGCCAGCTGCTGGCCCGGCGAGGGGTTTTCTTTTCGCTCTTTTCCCGCCAGGAGCTGGCCTCCTGAGCGCCCCCGCCGCCCAGGTATACTTTTCGCCCCGGGAGGTAACCGATGGCCGAACAAACCAAGGCAACGTTACGCTGGCAGGAAGGTTTGCGCTTTGAAGCGGAAAGCGGCTCGGGCCGCAAGATCGTGCTGGATTCCCCATCCCGCCCCAACCAAGCAGGCCCAGCGCCCATGGAGGTGATGCTGATGGGCATTGCCGGTTGCACCGCCATGGACGTGGTGGCCATCCTCGAAAAGATGCGCCAGCACCTGGCCCGCCTGGAGGTGGAAATCGTGGGCACCCGTGCCGAAAGCCACCCCAAGTACTTCACCGGCATTTCCATCGTTTACCACCTTTGGGGTGAAGGCCTCACGCCGGAAAAGGTCCAAAGGGCCGTGGAGCTTTCCCATCAAACCTACTGCTCGGCCCTGGCCTCCCTGCGCCCCGACTGCAAGGTGGAAAGCCGCATCGAGATCCACAGCTCGTAGCTGGCTAGTGAGCCAAGGCCGAAGGCCTCACCAGCGTCACCCCGGAAAGGCGCGAAAGCTCCTCGTGAAGCACGCGCAAGGTGAGGGGGTGCACGTGGCCGATGGCCACCGCTTGCCCTTTGCTGCGGGCTAAAGACGCAGCGGTGGCGAGGGCGGAGCGAACGGCCCCTTCGTCCTCCACCACGTCCAAAAACACGTCGCGGCGCAAGGTGCGAATCCCCGCTTCCCGCGCCAAGCTTGCCGCCACCGAAGCCGGTGTGGTGCGGGAGTCCAAAAAGTACAAGCCGCGCCCGGCCAGAGCCTTCATGAAGTGCCGCATGAGCTCCGCATCGCTGGTGGCCCGCGAGCCCATGTGGTTGTTCACCCCCGCCACCGGACCCACCACCGCCAGCGCCCTTTCCAGCCTGGCGCGCACTTCCCCGGGCTCCAGCCCCACCACCAGCGCGTCGTCCCCAGGGTTGGCGCCGTTGCCTTCAGGCTCCATGGGCATGTGCAGGAGGAGCTCTCGGCCCTGGGCTCGCAGGGCTTCGGCCACCGCCGCCGAGGCCGGGGCGTTGGGGAGCACCGCCACCGCTACCTGGGGGGGCAGGGTAGCCAGGGAGGCCACCGCCGCCTCGGAATAACCGGCATCATCGAGAATCACGGCGAGCTTTCCGGGTTTGTCGCCCTTGGGCTTGGGTTTCGCTGGAGGTGGAGGCGCGGCCTCCCGCAACACCACCAGCCGCAAACGGGCCCTCCCCAGAAGCCCCTGGAAAGCCGCCCGGCCGTACCCGCCGGCTTCCAGAACCGGAAGCGCTTTGAGCTCACCCCCCAGGTTGTGGAAGGCCGCTTCCAGCTCCAGGGTCAAGCGTTGCAGCGAAAACTTACCCTCGGGGGAGATTTGAACGGCCAGCGTGGGCAGCGCATCCTGCCCCGTTTCCCAACTTAGCGTGGCCGCTTCTGCCCCCACCCGGGCAAGCACCTGCCGCACCGCATGTTCCAGCCGCGAGGCGTCGTCCCCCTGACGCACGCCCCGTCCGGAGGCTACCCACCAGAGGGCCAACCCAACCCCTGCCAGCAGCAAAACCGCTAAAAGCGTGCGGAAGGCGCTCGGGGAAGCGGTTGAGCTTTTGGACCGTGTTGGCCTAACTTTAGGCGGCCTTGGCCTTTTCTTCGCCACGGGCTAGCTCCAGGGCCTTTTCCAGGATGGCGTCCCCCTCCAGGCTGGGTCGCACCGGCGTGGTGGGCTTCAACCCCCGTCCGAGGATGGGCTTTTGCTCCTGGTTCAGCAAGAAGTGGCGGGCCACCCAAAGCTCACCATCGGCTACCCTGGTGGGCACCCGCAAGCCGGTATCCCCAAAGGTTTCCATGCCCACGGTGGCCACACCCCTTTGGCTCAGGGCAAAGGCCAACCACTCCCCGGCCCGGGCGGTGGTGTGGTCCACGCACACGACTACCTTGCGACCGGTGGGTGGCTTGGACGCGGACACCGGCTTGGTCGAACCGCCGCGGGCAGCCAAGGGAAGCTGCACCTCACCGCCTAAAAGCAGGCTGGCGGCTTCCACCACCCCTTCCGGGTCACCCAGGGCCGTGCCCCGCAGGTCCAGCACCACCGGCGTGTCGGGAGAAGGCAAGAGGCCTGCCAGACGCGCCACCTGGAACTGGGTCACCACCGGGAGGCGAACCACGGCCACCCCTTCCCGCAGCGTCACCTGGGGGGAAGGATCGCCGGGTTTGCCGGGCTGCAGGCGCACCGGGCGCTTGCCCGAGAGGTCGTGGGCGATGACATCCACAGCCACCGCTTCGCCCTGGCGTTCGGCCCTTTCCAGGGCGGTAAATGCCCGCCAGGGAGGCCGCGCCCGCACCGGCTGGTCGCCAATGCGCTCGATGAGCTCCCCAGGCCGCAAACCCGCTTCCGCCGCCGCCGAACCGGGAAGCACCTCCAAAACCACCGGGTAGGAGCTACGGATCGCCAGCACCAGCCCAAAGGGGGGAAGGGGTCGATGCTGGTAGGCGCGGAACTCCTGGGCATAGGCCTCCGGCACCCAGGTTCCCTGGGGATCGGCGCTGCTCACCAGGCCGTTGAGGGCACCCTCCTCCAGCTTTTCCAGCGGCACCTCCTCCACGTAGGAGGACCGCACCAAGGACACCACTTGCGAGAAAAGGCCGATGGCCTTGTACCGCCCTTCCGTGAGCTTGCCGGAAAGGGCCGCCACCGTGCCCAAACCCAAAACCACCGTGAGGGAAGTTGCCAGAAAAACGGTGCGATGCTTCATGCTCATTGCTTTCCTTTCGGCCGCAGCCAGAGGGCCGGATCCTGGGCCACCGTGCCGTTGCGAACCTCAAAGTAGAGGTTGCTCTCGCGGGCTTCCGGGCCCGCCAGGCCCAACGGCTCACCCATGGCTACCCGCTGGCCGCCGCTCACGAACATGGTAGCAAGCCGGCCGTAAAGCGTGTACACGTCTTCCCCATGGGCCACAATGACCAGGTTGCCGATGGACTTAAAGAACTGCGCGTAAACCACCCGGCCGCCAGCGACCGCCTTCACCTCGGCCCCCGGCGGAACCGCCAGGTCCCACCCCGGGTGGAGAACCACGGTGGCGTACCGGGGGTCGCGGAAGCGACCAAAGGCCCGCACCACCCGCCCCTCCTCCACCGGCCAGGGCAGGCCCCCCCGCAGAAGCCGCACGCCCGCCGGCAGCGAATTACCGCCCTCCGTGACCCGTCCCCACAGGCGCTCCAGGCGGGCTTGCGCCTCCGCAAGCTCAGAAAGGGCAGTGGCTTGCTGCCGACGCTCCCCCTCCAGCCGCGAAAGCTCCGCCAGGACCTGCCTTCTGGTGGCCACTAGCTGTTGCCGGCGATCCTCCAGCTCCTGGAGCTTTTCCCTGGCTTCCTCCTGCTTTTGCGATAGCGCCGCCAGAGCCTGATTTTGCTCTCGGGCCAGCTCTTCCAGTTGCTGCAGCTCTTTCTTTTGATACGCCACCACCGCCAAAAGCAAGGTGAGCTTTTCGGAAAAACCCTTTGGGTCTGACCATAAAGCCACGGCCAGGTACGGCTCCAGGGTGGTTTTCACCGCTGCCAGCGTACCCAAACGCAGCCGCACCTGGCGCTGCTTTTCGGCCACCTGCTTTTGCAACGCGGCCAGCTTTTCCTGCGCGTTTTTAAGTTCTCCCGCCAAAAGCTGCAGCTCGGTTTCCGCTTGCCGTACCCGTAAGGAAGCCACCGCCAGCTGGTTTTCCAGCTGCTCCCGCCGGCTGGTGAGGGCACTGGCCCGGGCCAAAAGCTCGGTGAGCTTCTGGGCAATGGCGGCAGCCTGTCGTTCCAGCTCGGCCAGCTGCTGCTCCTGGGGGCCAGCCCAGGCGCAGTGCCCCGCAGCTATAACAAAAGCAAGAAAAATCCAGGCCCACCGCTGCTTACAGGAAAACATGGCCGGACAGCGGTTCTGAAGACCTCACCCCCAGCAGCTTGAGCAGCGTGGGGTACACGTCCAGCATGGAAAGATCGCGGCGAAGCAACGGCCGGTTGACGAAAAGCACCCCGGGAACCACCGCCGGGTCCAGGGTGCAGTGGTCCCCCGACCACACCCGCGCGTTGTCCTCAAAGAGCCGGTCAGGCATGCCCCCCAGGGCGCTCTGCCAGGAAATGCGGTAACCCTGGGAGGTGGTGACGATGAGGTCGGGGATTAGCTTGGGGTCAAAGCTCTGATACACCTGCTCCCGCAGGAAAACCCGTGACACCGGGTGGGCACCGGTGGCCGGGTCCACCAGGGCCTCCAGGCGGGCGGCCAGCTCCCGACGGAGCGCCTCGTACTCCTCCCCCGGGGCCACGGTGCCGAAGCGCTCACGGCCGGCGAGGTTGATGTAAAGGCCGCCCAAACCCAGGTGGTAGGCGCGGGTGCGACCCCAGTCCACGTTGGGCCAGAACTGCCCGCGGTTGAAGAGGTTTTCCAGGTTTTCCACCTGACCCGATGGGGCGGTGAGCGCCAGATACCCTTCCCTGGCCAACCAGGTGTTGATGTGGAAAGACCGGCGCCAGGTGGAAAAGCCGTGGTCGGACAACACCAAAAGCACGTCCTGAGGCCCCAGCTGTTCCTGCACCTCCCCCACAATCTCGTCCATCAGCTGGTACGCCTGCTCCACGTACCCCGCAAACCTCGGAGCCTCGGGCCCCGGGTACGCAGGATTTTGCGGGTCTAAAGCCCGCCAGAGGATGTGCCCCACCCGGTCGGTAAACTCGAAGTAGTGCACCAAAAGCGTGTCCTGGCTTGCCAAAAAGCGACGCAACAGACGGCGGAACTCCTCGCCCTCGGTGTGCTGGATGTCCTCCATGAACGTTTGCTCGTCCACCACTTTTTCCGAAGGCGCCCAGGTGTCAATGGCCCAACCCACGGTTTTAAAAGGCCCCAACTGGCGAAACAGCTCAGCAGCCCAAGAACGCGGCGCCGAAAGGTCAAAGCCCGGGGGGGTGCGCAGTGGGTCGGGGTTGATGGGCTGCAGGTAAAGCTTGAGGTGGGGCTCGAGGCTCAAAAGCTTAAAGCGGGACCAGCCAGTTACCCGCACCAACGGGTTAAACTGAAAGCACACCTTGACCCACGGGCTCCACTCCCCTACCGCAAGCGTCACCTTCTGGCCGCAGGTTTGCAGCTCCAGCTTCCGGCCATCGGCGGAAAGCGTCAACAAAAGCGGGCTTTCCAGGTAGGAACCGCTGCCGAAGAGGCGATCCTGGGGCCCTAAGATCTTGGTCACCCAGTGGCTTTGACCCGGTGGCAGCTTCACAACCTCAATGGAGAACTCGTTGTCGTAGCCGGGAACAAAGCCGGGGTCGGTGGTGTAATACGCCGGCGAACCAATGCGTCCCCGCAAGTCAGGGACCCCAAGGCCGGCTAGCAGATGTCCGTGGGGAAAAGCCTTGGCCGGGAAGGTAACCGGCACCCGCACCACCGTAGCGGGCATTCCCGCCTCCCCCGCCAACTGCCAGAAGGGCGTTCCGCTGCGCCGGCTTTCCACCTGGGGAATGGCC
>NZ_JMFG01000011.1:12510-148337 GCF_000687145.1 Thermoanaerobaculum aquaticum | reverse complement strand
GCAGGCAGGCCCACAGAAGCAATTAAGCAAACCGACGAGGATGGAACGGCGGAAAGGATCGGGAGGGAGTTGGCCGAGGAACGCCCTGATTTGTCCCGTGCAGAAGCGGAAAAGCTGGTGGAGGAGCTTCTGCGCTTGGGGCAGCTTTATGAGCGCCAGCAGGGCAAACAGCCGGCGGTGAACCTCAACAGCACCACAGACCCACTTACAGGGCAGGAACAGAAATGACCAAACAGCGCTACGAGCTTGGGCCTTGGAAAGCCTCGAACACCGGCTTTCTCTCTCGGCCGGGTGCCCTTACTCTCCTGTTGTTTATCTTCGCCTTAGGGGGTAGCTGCACGGCCGGAAGAGGGCGAGTGCAATTGCGGCCGGAGATACGCTTTGGTTTTCATTTCGATTCTCTGAGGTGCACAACCAGGGGTGTTTCGGTTCGTTGCGAGCCCGAAAGGCGGATCCGAAGCGACGTGTCAATGGAGTGGTTCGATCGTCGTCGGGGTTGGCGTTCAGGGAAGTTCGAAGGGGGAACCGTTCCGCGAGACCTGGTCTGCGGTGAAGGAGTAGATTGGTTACTGTTCCACTCTGAGGATTCAGAAGTAGTTTGGTTATCGGCGGAGCGTGACATACGAAAGTGGAAAGGCTGCAGCCAGCCTGAGGCTTATCAGATCTTCTATTTCCCGCTTACAGCAGCTCCCGCTAATCCGTGGATCCGCTATCGGGCGGCCACAGGAGCGGAGTTCGTTGCTGTCTGCTTCGTCCCGTATTATCCAGACGAACCTCGGCCTGTGTCGAACCTTCCGGTAGTTTTACTTACCAACAACGGAAAGGAGGAATTGCTAGGCACTACCGATGCGACAGGATGGATAGTTCTTTCCAAGGAGATGCTCAAGAAGAAGGATGGTAGATATCTCCTCGTGAATCCCACGTACGACTTTGATCGGGTGGCGGTTCCGCTTCAGCAGGTGCTTCAAGAAGCTGGGTCATATTTCCGGGATGTGTTTTTGGTCTCCGTTGGATTTTACTGAACAAATCCCGTGTCAAGAGCTCCTGTGATCCTCCGTTAATCTTTTCGGCCAGGCCAATCGAATTCCTGGGCCTTCGTACGACGCTGCCGGTGCCATGCTTTCCTGGGGAGGGAGGAGCTTTGCCTGGTATCCTACGGGGAGCATGAGGCAGCTGGTGATGAGCGGGTAGAGTGCCACGTACGGGTACGATGCCAAGGACGAGCGTGTGGCGTGGGTAGACTCCACGGAGCCCGGGATTCACTACACCTTGCGGGGGTTGAACAACGAAATCCTGCGGGAGGTGCATGAGCTTTCCGGGGTGTGGAGCTGGAGGAAGGACTACATCTTTGCCGGAGCCACGCACATTGCGACCGTTGACAGCTCCGGGACCAAGCACGTGCACAAAGACCATTTGGGGAGCACCAGGGTGATCACAAACGCTTCCGGAGCGAAGCTTTCCGAGCACCGGTACTGGCCGTTTGGTGAGGAGATGACCGCCACGTCTTCGCCTGAGCGGATGCGGTTTGCAGGGCATGAGCGGGACAGCCAAACCAGCCTTGATTACATGCACGCCCGCTACTACGCGCCGTTTGGCGGCCGTTTCCTCTCCGTGGACCCCGGCCGGGACTTCGACCCTGCACATCCGCAAAGCTGGAATTTGTACGCGTATGTGAGGAACAACCCGGTCAGCGCGGTGGATCCGGATGGGCGCATGGCCTGGTGGGCACCGGCTGCGATTGGAGGCGCCGTAGGTGCGGGTTTCCACCTTGCCAGGGAGCTCGGCAGCGGGAAGCCGCTGGGTGAGGCTTTGAAGGGGATACATCGTCCCATGATTGTGGGTGTTTTAGGCGGGCTTGGCAAACGCGGAGCGCTTTGGGCTTCCCTGGGGCAGTTTGCCTTTAGCTTTAAGGATGCTCGGGACAAGGGGGCTTCCATCAAAGCTGCGGCTGTCGAGGCAAGCGACAGGGCGCTAATAGTGTTAGGTTTTTCAGGGGCTGCTGGGAAAGGCGTAGAGACGGCGGTTAGTGCTCAGTATGGTCAAGGTGCAAGCGCGGCGACTGCGGGTATTGTCACTGGATCCTCTTTAGAGACGATCGTGAGTGGTGTCAAGGAGGTGTTTGATGATCTTGGGCCCACGTTGGAGCAATCGTCAGGGCAGCTTAAATCCAAAGTTGAGTAAATCGAAGAGCTGCGGAAGGACGAAGAGGAGCTTACCAAGCATTTGGTGAAGGTGACCAGTGAAACGAACTTGAAAACTGGGGATCAGCAACGGTAACCGTTACCCACTGGGAGGGAGGGCTTTTGGCCGTGAGCAGGAAGAGCGGGAACTCAAGGCAGCTTAGAGGATTGATCTTCCTTGCTGCGTGTTGTTTTCTGGCTTTTTTCCTGAGCCTGCCGCTCTACGTTCGGCTTCAACACTGTGCCTACACCGAGCCCAATGCGTTGCTCCGCAGGTTTAGTTATTTGCTTACGAATTGGTCATGGTTCTGCACTCTGTTGTTCTCGGGGATCTTCGGAATATCGCGCCTGGTGAAAATCGATGACGTTAACCGGACAAAGCTTTCCCTTGTATTTTTCGGACCGGCGCTTTTTTACCTAGTATTGCGACAGTACCCTGCTGATGGGATTTGGACCTTTGAAAGATTGGCTGGCGCCCTTTTGGTGCTTGGAATGTTTCTAGGCTCCCTATGGGTCGTTCTAATTCGGCCAATTTGGCGCCCGGACGAGGAGGAAGATAAACGCGACCTAGAAGGCTAGCTAGTCAAGCGTTTTTCCCGACGACAGCCTGTGTGTCGGTGCTCACGGGATAATGGCCCTTTGCCTAAGGATGGCACCGTGACGGGGAAGCCATCACTTCGGGGACGCGGTGGGAGGAGTACGATCCCTTTGGCCGGCCTTTGCGTGTGCAAGCGGCCGACGGGAAGATCACGACCTTCGCCTACACGGGCGTGCGGGTGACTACACGGACGGTGTCGGTGGCCACTTCTCTTTCTGCGGAATCGCCGGTGAGCACCGTTGAGGAGTACGACCGACAGGGCAGGCTCGTGAAGGTGGATGAACCCTCCGGGCCCTCCGGGGCGAGGGTGGCTACCACGTACACGTACAACGTATTGGGCAAATTGGCCAGTGCCACCACCTCCTCGGGGGGCGTGAGCCAAACCCGGCAATGGAGCTACGATGGAAGGGGGTTCATGACCGCGGAACGGCTTCCGGAGAAGGGTGCTTCTGGGAACGGTTGGGTTTGGTACCAGAGCTTTGATGCGCTGGGCAATCCAGGGCGCGTCATTGATGGCCCCAACGATTTGAGTTTTGCCTACGACAAAGCCGCGCGGCCCATTCAAGTTACGGAAACAGCCACAGGTCGGGTGCTGAAAAGCTTTACCTATGGCACCGCCAACGTGGGTTCGGACATGCAGAAAGGCAAGCTCGTCCAAGCGGTGGCTAACAACTACTATGACCCGGCCAACGCTTCGGCCAACTTCCAGGTGGTGGAGACCTTCGCCTACAGCGGGACCGGCGGGAAGATTTCCCAGAAGACCACCACATTGGGCGTGGTGGGGGGGTACGTAGGGACCTTTACCCAAAACTTTGGTTGGAACGACCTCTGGGAGCTTTCATGGCAGACGTACCCCACGAAGGCGGGCTTACCCTCACGGACCCTGAGCTACGACTACAGCTTTGGGTTTTTGACGGCGGTGCGGGAAGGCGGCCAAACCTATGCCAGCATGGTGTACCACCCCAACGGCATGGTGGCCAAGCGCAGCCGGAGCAACGGCACGAACGACGTTGTTTTACCCGATCTAAACCGCATGCCAAGGCCTGCGAACATCCAGGTGCAAAGCAGCGCGGGCAGTGTGCTTTGGCAAACCGGCACCTACGCTTTTGACGGTGCGGGCAACATCAAGGCCATGGGTACGGACCGCTTTGTGTACGACGGTGTTTTGCGGTTGGTGCAGGCCAATGTTGGTGGACAAAGCTTTCAGGCAACGTACAACGCCTTTGGATTTCTCACGGCGATGGCGAAAAACGGCAGCTGGCAGACGTTTACCCCGGATGCTTCGGGGCAGACCACTGGCCGGAGGGCCATGGCCAAAGGAACGCTGGCAGAACCATCCCGGCCCGAGGGCGCTGGGTCGCCCCGGGGCCTTGCCCATGACCCGGCTTGGCCGAGCGCTACGGGTCTCCGGGCCAACATAGACTCCGCCGGCGGCTCCAAACCCGCTTTTTGCCGCCCTAGCCACGCGGCTTTTGCCGCCAGGGCTCGGGGTTCTGGGGCCGGGGCTAAGCGATGGTGACCTCGGGGCAGAGGTACACGTCCTGGATGGCGTTAAGGAGCGCGATGCCCTCGTCCATGGGTTTCTGGAAGGCCTTGCGGCCGGAAATGAGCCCCATGCCGCCGGCGCGCTTGTTGATGACCGCCGTGCGCACCGCTTGCGCCAGGTCCGAAGCGCCCTTGGATTCACCCCCGGAGTTGATGAGCCCCACCCGCCCCATGTAGCAGTTGGCCACCTGCCAGCGGGTCCACTCGATGGGGTGAGGAGGCACCAGCTTGCCGTAGGCCTCAGCTTTGGGTTTGTTTTTGAAATCCAGGGCGGGATAGCCGCCGTCCACCTCCGGCTGCTTTTGCTTGACGATGTCCGCCTCGATGGTGACGCCCAGGTGGTTGGCCTGACCGGTGAGGTCGGCCGCCGAGTGGTAGTCGGTGCCTTCCTTCTTGAAGGCGTTGTTGCGCAGGTAGCACCACAGGACCGTGAACATGCCCAGCTCATGGGCGCGGGCAAAGGCTTCGCTCACTTCCTGGATTTGCCGCCGGCTTTCCGGGGCGCCAAAGTAAATCGTGGCGCCCACTCCCACCGCGCCCAGGTCAAAGGCTTGCTCCACGCTGGCAAAGGGGGTTTGGTCGTAAATGTTGGGGTAGGTTAAGAGCTCGTTGTGGTTGAGCTTGACGATGAACGGGATCTTATGGGCCCATTTGCGGGCAACGGCCCCCAGAACCCCGAGGGTGGAAGCCACAGCGTTACAGCCGCCCTCGTAAGCCAAGCGCACGATATTTTCCGGATCAAAGTACATGGGATTTGGTGCAAAGGAAGCGGCTCCTGAGTGCTCCACGCCCTGGTCCACCGGCAGGATGGAAAGGTAGCCGGTGCCTGCCAAACGGCCGGTGTTGAACACCAAGCTCAAGTTGCGCAGTACCGCAGGCGAGCGGTCGGAGGCGGCCACCACCCGGTCCAAGAAATCGGGCCCCGGCAGGTGCAGCATGTCTTTGGGGATGCCCGTGCAGGTGTAGTCCAAAAGGCCGGCATCGGCACCCAGAAGCTCTCGGATCCTTTCAATCATGGTAACCTCCCGTGGCGGGAGGATTGTAGCAAAGCGGTGCTGCGGGCGCTTATCCTGCTCGGCCTCTGGGTTTCCCGCTTGGGCGCGGACGTTTTGCCCGTGTCTCAAGTGCAGGGGCCCGGCTTGCGGTCCCCCTTGGAAGGGCAGGTGGTGACGGTGGAGGGGGTGGTCACCGGCGTGACCACCTCCGGGTTTTTCGTGCAGGATCCTCACCCCGACGGGGACCCGGCCACCTCCGAAGGGCTTTTTGTGTACACGGGAAGCCCTGCCCCTTCACTCTCTGTGGGAGAGCTGGTGCAGGTGAGCGGGAAGGTCCGGGAGTACGTGCCTTCCGGTGATCCCGCAAGCCCCCCTCTCACGGAGCTGGTGGACCCCCAGCTTGTCCGCTTGGGCCGGCAGCAGCCGCTGCCAGAACCGGTGGTGCTTTCGCAGGAGGCGCTGCGCCCCGAGGGAGGTTTGGATCAGCTGGAGAGGTTCGAGGGGATGCGGGTGGCGGTAGCTTCCCTTAAGGTGGTGGGGCCTACCTTAGGCAAGGTACAGGAAACCGAAGCCACGGCCACCAGCACCGGCGTGTTTTTTGGGGTGCTGGAAGGGGTTCCCCGCCCGTTCCGGGAGCCCGGCTTTCCCCCCTTTGATCCGCTGCCTGCAGGTAGCCCACCCCGCTTTGACGGCAACCCGGAAATTCTCCGGATAGACACCACCTGCCTGCAGGCGGGTCAGCAGCTGAACGTATCGGCGGGTTCGCTGGTGGGCGACCTGGTGGGTCCTTTAAGCTTTACTTGGCGCCGGTACACCTTGTGCCCGGAACCGGTCTGGAGCGTGCTCCAGCAACCCCCCGAGCCCTCCCCGCCTCCAGCTCCCGCGTGGGGTGAGCTGACCGTAGCCTCCTGGAACCTCCAGAGGTTTTACGATGCCCAGGATGATCCTGGCGTTTCCGAGCCGGTTCTCACCCCGCAAGCTTGGGAGCTGCGGCTTGCTAAGCTCGCCGGCGCTGTGGCCGAGTTCTTGCGGTTCCCCCACGTGCTGGTTTTCCAGGAGGTGGAAAGCCTGGAGCTCCTGCAGGCCCTGGCCAGCCGCCTGGAGGCAGCTGCCGCGGAAAAATTAGGAGAAAGCCCAAACTACCAGGCGATCCTGGCGCCGGAGCGGGACGCCGGGGGGCTGCGTCTGGGAGCGCTGGTGGCCCGCTCGCTCCGGGGGATGCACGTCACGGTAGAGGAAACCAGGTCGGTACTGACCGAAAGCGTGCTTGCCAACCCCGACGGCAGTCAGGAGCCGCTCTTTGACCGCCCACCCCTGCTTTTAAGCCTTAAGCTGCAGCTCTCCGGACAACCGCTTCGGCCTTTTGCGGTTCTCGGCGTGCACCTGCGTTCCATGAACGGCCTTTTAAGCAGCGCCCCCACTGGCCACGGCTGGCCCAGCGAAGGGGCGCGGGTGCGGGCCAAGCGGGCGCAACAGGCGGAAGCCCTGGCCCGCTGGGTGGACGGCTTTCAAAGGCAAAACCCCACAAGGCCCCTCGTCGTGCTCGGGGACTTTAACGCCTTCGAGTTCAGCGATGGCGTGGTGGACGTGGTGGGCACCGTGGCGGGGACCCCTGCTCCTGCGGAAGCGGTGGTGGTGCCTACCCAGGACCTGGTGGAGCAGGATCTGGTGGTGCTCACCCAGCGAGAAGCGCCGGGACAGCGCTACAGCTACGTTTACGACGGCAGCGCCCAGGCGCTGGACCACGTTTTAATAAGCCAGGGGCTCCTTGGCTGGGGCTGGAGGCTCTTCCGCCCGCGGCTGGCGGCGGATTTTCCCGAGGTGACCCGCAACCAGACGGCGCCCTACCGCCTTTCGGACCACGACCCGCTCGTGCTTTACCTGCAACTTCCCCGCTCACCCCGGCGGCTGCTGCGGGCTCACTGAGCAAAAGCCCCGCCGTGTCTGAGCTGCTACCATGAGACCATGTCGCAACCGCCCTGGCGTTCCGTGGCCCAAGGTTCGCCTCTGCTCACCGGTCTAGAGCCTTCGGTCCAGGAGGAAATCCTCAAGCAAGCGGTGTTCCGCAAGCTCCGCCGGGGCCAGGTGTTGTTTCGCCAGGGGGAACCGGCGGCCGCCCTTTACGTGGTGGCGGCGGGCAGGCTCAAGCTGGTGCAGGAGGACAGCTTCGGCCACCAGGTGGTGGTGCGGTTTGTGAACCCACCGCAGGTGGTGGCGGCGGTGGCGGTGACACCAGGCCATCGCTACCCGGTTACGGCCGTGGCGGTGGAGGAAGGGGGGGTGGTGCTGTGGCCCGCGGAGAGCCTGCGGGAGCTTTGCCGTCGCTTCCCCGCCTTGAGCCTTAACGCCACCGCGCAAATTGCCGCCCACATGGAGGACATGCAGCAGCGGTTTTTGGAGCTGGCCTCCGAGCGGGTGGAGCAGCGCCTGGCCCGCTGCCTCACGCGCCTGGCCCGGCAGGTGGGGCGTCAGGTGCCGGAAGGTATCCTTTTGGACGTGCCGCTTTCCCGCCAGGACCTGGCCAGCATGACCGGCACCACTCTGTACACCGTGTCGCGCATCCTTTCCCACTGGGAGGGGCAAGGGATCGTCAAGGCGGGGCGGCAAAAGCTGGTAATCCTCCGCCCTCACGCCCTGGTGGCGGTGGCGGAGGATTTGCCGGAAGGGGGGAAGCCATGAGCGCACCGGTTGCGGTGGTTACCGGAGGAAGCAAAGGCATTGGCAGGGCCATTGCGTTGGGGTTGCTGCGGGAAGGGCATCGGGTGGTGATTGCCGCCCGGGACTCCCAGGCGTTAGGCGCGGCGCAGCAAGCTTTGGCGACCGCAGGTGAGGTGCTGGCGGTTCCCTGCGATGTGCGGGATCCCCAAAGCTGTCAGGAGCTGGTGGCCCGGGCGGTGGCCTGGGGTGGGCGGATGGATGTGCTGGTGCACAACGCCGGCGTGGGGGTTTTCAAGCCGGTGGCGGCAATGACGGTGGAGGAGTTCACCGAGCAGCTGCACACCAACCTCTTTGCGGCCTTTTATCTTACCCGGGCGGCCCTGCCCCACCTGCTGCAAAGCCAGGGTTGGGTCATTCAGGTGGCTTCCCTGGCGGCCCGCCACCCCTTTGCCGGCGGTGCGGCGTACTGCGCCAGCAAGGCGGGGCTTGTGGCTTTTTCCGAATGCCTCATGCAGGAGGTGCGGCAGCTGGGGGTGCGGGTGGCGGCGATCCTTCCCGGCTCGGTGGACACCACCTTTGCCGGCAACCCCACCGGTGCCTCCTGGAAGCTGGCCCCCGAAGACGTGGCGCAAGCGGTGCTGGACCTCCTGCGCTTCCCACCCCGCGCCCTCCCGTCGCTCATCGAGCTGCGTCCCAGCCAGCCTCAAAAGAGGTAATCGCTGACAGCACCTGCGCTGGGGGTCAGGGGCTGCGCTTTTGGGAATCCCGGCCCCGGGACCCAATCATTGCTGTGCCTGGCTGGAGTTGGCCCGCCCTTTGACCCGCCAGCCTACGACCGCTAGGGCTAGCCCTACGGCCACACCCAACCCCTGCTTCCAGCCGAAGCCGGGGGCGCCGCCAAGGCCCAGGGGATCGGCAAAAGCGGCCAACAGGGCCAACAGCAAGCCCACCGCAAATAGCAGAGCTGCAGGGCTTTTGGAAGCCATGGCCACCTCCTTTACTGCCGGCGGGAGAGATGCCGCGCCGGCTGGCCTTTGCCCACAGGCACCACTTGCATTTGCAGGCTACTGCGGTTGTGGGGGAAGAGCAAGAGCACCCGTGCCGCGGTGTTGGAGCTCAAGGAAAGCGACAACACCTGCCCCGGGGCCGCCGGCAGCGCGGCCACGCCGGTAATACCGGGAAAGCTCACCGCATTTCCCCCCACCCGCGCCGGGATTACCGGCGTGCGGGTGGCTTCCCCAAAGGAATCGCTGGTCACAGCCCAAAACTGGAAGTTGCTTCCAGGGGAAAGCCCCACCTCGCTCCCCGGAACCGCCAAAACCATGACGCTGGAGGCAAACGCCGGGATGTGCACCCCTTCCGGGGAGAGCCCCCCTAAGGGGGCTACGTCTTGGCAGGCGCCGGCGGGCAACGGGCACACCCGCACGGAAAAGCCGTCCGTGTCGTCCACCGCTCGCCGGTTTTCCAGCTTGAAATCGGCGGTGCCGTCCTGGTTGGTATCCAAAAACACCTGAACCTTCACGTCCTCGGGGGAAACCCAGGGGGCTTCGGTTTTAACGCCAAAGGTAATTGTGGGGTTGGAGCTGTTGTCGCTGGCCACCCCCAGCGCCATCAGGCGAGCTGGGCGGGGGTTGCCGGTGGGGGCTGCCTGGTAGGCCAGCTCCAGGGGAACGACCAGGGGCGTGAGGCCCGGTTGCGGGTCGCCGGTGAGGCTGAGGCTTGCCTGAGAGCCGGCGTTTTGCAGGCGGGAAGGCTGCGCCACGAGGTTGCCGCCGGGCTTTAAGACGGCATAGACGGGCACAACCCCAACCAGCTCGTCCTGTTCAAAGGCGTAAAGGTGGGCGGAAAGCTCGGTGAGGAAGAACCGAGGCCAGTTCCCCTGGGTGGCCGCTTGGGTGCCGTCCCGCACCACCCCCAAATCCTGCCAGGTTTCCACCTGCACCGTGACCTCCCGCTCTTCCCCTGGCCCAAGCTGCAACCCGCTTGGCACCACCGAAAGCCGAACCCCGGTCAGCGCCTGGGTTTGCTGCGCCGCCAACCTGAGGCTTACGGTGCGGTTGGTGAGGTTGGCCACCTTGACTTGGCCGGAGGCGGCTTGCCCTGCTTCCAAAAGCCCCAGGGAAAGCGAAACGGCTTGCGGGGATTCGCTGGCGTAAAGCAGGATGGGCGTGGAAACGCTGCGCTCCACGTTGACCCGCCCGGCGCCCACCCGGGAAACACGGTGGTAGGGCTCCTGCCCCTTTTCCCGACCAAAAAGCCAAGGATCGGCGCCGTTCATGAGCAGCGCTTTGAGCTGCCAGGCCGCAAGCTCCGGCCTTGCTTGCTTGAGCAGGGCGGCCGCTCCGGCGACCACCGGCGTGGCCATGGAGGTTCCAGAAAGGCTGACGCCTTCTCGTCCGGTGCCGTTGGCCGCGGAAAACACGCTTTCGCCTGGGGCGGTGAGATCGGGTTTGAGGACCAAATCCCCCCGGGGACCCCGGGAGGAAAAGGAAGCCACCGTGTCTTCCCGCGCCCGGTTGGTGTAGAGGAACTGGTTGCGGTAGCGGGCGGTGAGGCGGACCTGGACCCCTTGGCTCAGGTACTCCCGGAGCCGTTGGCCCACCGAAAGCACGGTCATTTGCGCCGGGATCGTGATGGAGGCAGTGATGGAGGTGTCGTTGCCCATGGTGAAGGGGTCGCCATCGTCCTGGCGGACGATGAGCACACCAATGGCGCCGGCGTTTTGAGCGTTGAGGACCTTGCGCTTAAAGGTGCAGGTCCCGCGGTTAATGAGGGCAATTTTCCCCGCAAGGGCGGCAGCGGAAGCGGGGGAAAAGGGCTCGCACCCCAGTTCTTCCCCGGGTTGAGGCTGGGCCAGGAGGCCCTGGCGATCCCCCAACGTAGCCAGGTCGGGCCCGAAATCGGCTTCGCTTGCTGGGTAGCTCCCCGCGAGGTTTTGCGGGGCCAGCACCTCAAAGGCCCCCACCACCGCTCCGCTGTCCACCGCTGCCGCCACCGCCAAAGCCGCCGTCGCGGCTGCCGGCGAAGAAACGATGAACGTGGTGTCCCCCGAGTTTCCCGCGGCAGCCACCACCAGGATGCCCGCTCGGGCTGCGTTGTTGGCCGCTTCCGCGTCGGGATCGTCGTTGCTTCCCCAGTCGGAGCCCAGTGACAGGTTCACAATGTCCAGGCGATCGGCGAAGTTGCCGTCGCCGTTGGGATCTGCGGCCCACTCCAAGGCTTGCGCCACCAGGGCGGTGGAGCCGGAACAGCCGAACACCTTGAGGGCGTAAATCTGCGCCTCCGGGGCCACGCCCGGAGCCACGGCCAGGTCGGCCAGGGGAGTGGCCAGGGAAAAAGGCCCTGGAAACGTGGCGCCTTCTTTGGTGACGCCAAAGCCCGCGACGATTCCGGCCACATGGGTGCCGTGGCCGCCGCAGTCCATGGGGTCGGGATCAGGCTTGGGCGTGCGTTTGGACGGTGTGTCGGAGCCAGCGTCGTAGTTGTCACCGGCAAAGTCCCAGCCGCCTACCACCTTGGCGTTGGGGAAGGGCGCATCGCCCAGCTTGGTGCTGTCGTTGCTGCTGTACCCGCTCCCGGGCCCCCCAAAGTCCCGGTGCAGGTAATCCACGCCGGTGTCAATGATGCCCACGCGCACACCCCGCCCGGTGTACGCTTGGCTCCACACCTGCGGGGCGCGCACCAACGGCCCCGCCGTCGCCAAAAGGGGCTTTTTCGGCCGCAGAAGGCGGAGGGCTTTCACCTGGGGCATGGACCGAAGGAGCTCCAGGCTTTCATCCGGCACCTCCAAAGCCACGCCGTTTAAAAGCCGGCTTACGCGGTAAATCTCCTGCGCTTGCACGCCGCGCCGGTTCACTTCTGCCAAGAAGGCCTCTTGCTCCTGCTGGTTGGCGGCCAGCTGGCTGCGGGCTAAGGCCAGGCTTTGCACGCCTTTTCTCCCCTCATGCCAGTAGGCAATGGCGGGAGGGTTTTGCAGCTCCACGAAAACCTGGGCAGCCTGCGCCAGAACGGGAATCAGGCAAAGGACGAGCAAAAAACGCGTACGCATATGGAAGGGATTGTAACCCGTGGTAGAGCAGAGGCCCTTTGCGCCAGAATCAGGAAGAGGCTACTCCCGGTGAGGGTCGTCCCAAGGCCTCACCGAAAGGCGCCAGAGCTTCACGCCCAGCTCGCGGTGATCGCCAGTGGTGCCTGGCGCCGCCGGCACAAAGGTTTCGCTGGTCCGCAGGGTAAGGTGGTTTGGCTCGGTGGCGTGCAGGTAAGCCGCCGGGATGCGCACAACCTCGCGCCACTCCTTGCTGGATGTGACCCTCTCCACAAAAAGCCTGCCGTTGACCAGGAGCGCAATGTGGGGAGGATGGGGCAGGGCCCACAGGGGCACCGTGGCCTCGATTTCCAGCCGCAGGTCTACCGCCGCCGGCGGTACGGTAGCCTCGCCTTCCCGCGCCATCCATCGGAAGGAATGCCCGGCTCTTTCGCCGCCTTCCACCACCTCCGGTTGGTACCACCCGCGTCCGTAAAGAACGCAAGCCTCGGTGAGGGGACCAAAGGGGACCTGCAAGTAACGGGAGCGGGTAGCTCGAGAGAGAGCGGGTAACGGCGGCCACGCTGCCACCTCGCCGCCTTCCGCTAAGCCAAAAACCCAGATTGGCATGCCGTCCAAAGGCACGGCGCAAAGCTCCTCCTGGTTTTTTGCCGGAAGTTTGGCCACACTGGGGAACAACGCCTGGGCATGCATGAAAAGCGAGGCGTGGTAGACCAGGCGGAAGGGCTTCTCCCCCACCCGACGCTTGATTTCGGCAGCTGCCGCTACCGGCGGCGAAGGGCGAGCATGGACGACCAAGACCGCCGGCAGCGTTAATTTTGCTGTAAGTACAACGAGCAGGGCAGTGACCAAAGGGAGACCGCGCGGTACGAGCCGACGCTCGATGGCCACCACGGCCACCGCCGCCAGGATGGCGAAAAGCGGGAGGTAAGGCAGCGCGTACCGTGGGCCTGTGGAAGGGTTGAAAAAGAGCCAGGCAACCACCATGTAAGGGAAAAACGCGGCAGCCAAAAACCCCAGCGGTCGTTTGTGGCCCTGGCGAAACAAAACCCGAACCCCTATCAGGCTGAGGGCAAGCATAACGATGGCCAAAAGCGGCAAGACCCAAAGATCCAGGAAGTAGCGTTGGGCCACCAGCGCCAGACGCCAACCGTGGGCTGCCAGTGAATCGCTTTCTAGCACAAATTGGGCTTGATAGCGGACCCACCGCCACACGCCCGCAATGTCCTGGGCGGCCACGAGGATGGGGGTCACGTAAAACGCCGAGACGCTCCCGGCAAGAGCGGAAAGCGTCAGCCAGCGGCGCCGGCCGTCAACCCGCCACCAGGCCACAGCCAGCGGAAGGAAGGCAAGCAAGCTGGTTTGCGGCCGTACACTGAAGGCAGCCCCCAAAGCCACGGCGGCGGCGGGAAGCCAGTGGGGCTTGCGGAAAGACAATAGGCTGAGCCACAGGGCGAGAAGGGCCCAGGCCAACCCTGCCGGGTCTGAAAGCGGCACGCCAGCGTGCAGCCACACCGCAGGAGCAAAGGCAAAGATCAGCACTGCCGTAAGCGCAGTCCTTGGGCAACCCAGAAGCTCCACCGTGATGCGGTAGAGAAAGACGAGAGCAGCCATGTTGGCAACCACGCTCACCCAGGTCAGGGCGAGCACATCGTCAGCGGTGATCAGCTTGGCCGTGCGGGCAAGGTAAACGTACCCTGGGTAGAAGGGCGGATGAGGCACCTGCGCTTGCGGCGCAAAGTGCGCTAGCGCTAACTGGAAAACGTAGTCGTCCCACTCCCAAAGCGTTCCCTGCCGGGCCAGGACCCTGCTGGCTGCGAGGAGCACCCAAGCCACAACAACGGGCGCTGCTTTGCCAGCACGGCGGAGCGACGAAAAATTCAGCACGGAATCTCTTCCCACCTTAGAAAAGCGAACACATCGCGCTATTCTAACGGGGCGGAAGAGAAAGCCGGGTGCTTGCGTTACCTGGTGAGGCCGGGTGGCTTGGCTGTGGAGGTAGGGGGATGATCGAAGCGTACGAGACGCAGTTTAAAAAGCAACTGGCGGACCTGGATCCCCAGGAAACCGCCGAGTGGATTGAAGCCTTTGATTGGCTTGCCGAAGCCAAGGGCCCACTGCGGGCCGCCTTTATCCTGCGCAAGCTCTTAAAGCGTGCCCGCATGCTGGGTCTTGGCATTGAGCCCATCCAAACCCCGTACATCAACACCATTTCTCCCGAGCAGGAGCCGGAGTTTCCCGGGGACGAAGCCATGGAAAAGCGCATCCGGCGCATCGTGCGCTGGAACGCCATGGCCATGGTTTCCCGGGCCAACAAGCACTACCCGGGCATTGGCGGCCACCTTTCCACGTATGCGTCGGCTGCGGCGCTCTACGAGGTGGGTTTCAACCACTTTTTCCGCGGAAAGAACCACCCGGGTGGCGGTGACCAGGTTTTCATTCAAGGCCATGCCGCCCCTGGGATTTACGCCCGGGCGTTCCTGGAGGGCCGGCTCACCGAGGCAAACCTGGAAGCCTTCCGCCGGGAAACTACCGGTATCGGCCTGTCATCCTACCCGCACCCCCGCCGCATGCCGGATTTTTGGGAGTTCCCCACCGTTTCCATGGGCTTGGGGCCGTTAAACGCCATTTACCAGGCCCGCTTTAACCGCTACCTGCTGCACCGAGGTTTGAAGGACACCTCCCAGCAACGGGTTTGGTGTTTCATGGGCGATGGGGAGGCCGATGAGCCGGAGGCCCTAGGTGCTTTGCACGTAGCCGCCAACGAGGAGCTGGACAACCTCATCTTCGTGGTGAACTGCAACCTGCAGCGCCTGGACGGGCCGGTGCGCGGGAACGGCAAGATCATTCAGGAGCTGGAAGCGGTGTTCCGCGGGTCGGGCTGGAACGTCATCAAGGTCATCCTGGGCCGGGAGTGGGACGAGCTTCTGCGCCGGGACGAGCACGGGCTCTTGTTGCAGCGCCTCAACGAAACCGTGGACGGCTGGTGGCAGCGCTATCACGCCGAAGGCGGCGCCTTTATGCGCCAGCACTTCTTTGGCGCCGATCCTCGTTTGCTGAAGCTGGTGGAACACCTTTCCGACCGCGACATCAAGCACTTGAAGTTCGGTGGCCATGACTACCACAAGCTTTACGCCGCCTACAAGCTGGCCACCGAAACCCACGGGCGACCCACGGCAATTTTGGTGAAAACCGTCAAAGGCTGGACGCTGGGCCAGGAGTTTGAAGGGAAAAACCCCACCCACCAGATGAAGAAGCTCAACGTGGCCCAGCTCAAGGCCTTTCGCGACGTGCTGCATTTGGAGATCCCCGATTCGGCTCTGGAATCCGAGGACCCCCCGTACTTCCACCCCGGCCCCAACTCCCCCGAGGTGCAGTACCTGCTGGAGCGGCGGGCTGCCCTGGGTGGACCGCTTCCTTCTCGCCGGGTGCAGGTACTGGTGCCCGAGCTGCCGGGGGAGGATGCCTTTTCCGAGTTCTTCGCTGGCTCCGAGCGGGAGGTATCCACCACCATGGCGTTTGTGCGCTTGCTGCGGAACCTCCTGCGCCACAAAGAGTTCGGCAGGTACGTGGTGCCGGTGGTGCCGGATGAAGCCCGCACCTTTGGCATGGAGTCGCTGTTTGCCGAGGTGAAGATTTACGCGCCCAAGGGGCAGCTTTACGAGCCGGTGGATCACAACTTGCTTCTGGCCTACCGGGAAGCCAAGAACGGCCAAATCCTGGAGGAGGGCATTACCGAAGCGGGGGCCATGGCCTCCACCACTGCTGCCGGCACCGCCTACGCCACCCACGGTTTGCCCACGGTGCCGTTTTACATCTTTTACTCCATGTTTGGCTTCCAGCGGGTGGGGGACCTCATTTGGGCTTTTGGCGACGCCATGGGGCGGGGCTTCCTGCTGGGCGCCACTGCCGGCCGCACCACCCTGCAGGGGGAAGGCCTCCAGCACTGCGACGGCCACTCCCACGTGCTCTTTTCGGTGATGCCCAACGTCCGTGCCTACGATCCGGCTTTTGCGTACGAAGTGGCGGTAATCATCCGGGAAGGCCTGGAAGCCATGGTGCACCGCCAGGAGGACTGCTTTTACTACCTCACGCTTTACAACGAAAACTACCCCCAGCCGCCCATGCCGGCCGGGGCGGAGGAAGGCATCCGCAAAGGCATGTACCTGTTCCCTTCGGCACCGGAAGGGCTCCCGGTGCGGGTGCAGCTCTTTGGCTCCGGCCCCATCCTGCGGGAGGTGCTAAGGGCGCAAGAGCTCCTGGCCGAAAGGTTTGGCGTGGGGGCCGAGGTGTGGAGCGTCACCAGCTACCAGCAGCTGCGGCAGGAGGCCCTGGAGTGCGAGCGGTGGAACCGTCTCCACCCGGACCAACAGCCCCGCATCCCTTACGTCGCGCAAGCGCTGGAAGGCCACCCCGGCCCTATCGTGGCTGCGACGGATTACATCACAGCGGTGCCGGACATGGTGGCGCGCTTTGTGGGGCGCCCCATGGTGCCCCTGGGCACCGATGGCTACGGGCTTTCCGACACCCGGCAAGCCCTCCGCCGCTACTTCCAGGTGGACGCCGAGCACGTGGCCTACGCCGCCCTCTGGCAGTTGGCTCAGCAGGGCTTGGTGGAGCCCCAACTGCTCACGCAGGCCAGCGCTTCCCTGGGGATTGAGGTTTCGTCCTGAGGGTTGGCCGCGGGGACTAAGGCTTAAGGCCCTGGGAGGGCGCTAGGGGTTCGGTGCCGTGAGGAGCTTCAAGAAAATCGCTTTGCCGTCGCCGGGGGCGTAAAAGTCGGGGAGCTCGGCGGCCAGCTGGTAGCCGCAGGCAAGGTAAAACGCCCGGGTGGGGGCGTACTGGGGGCGGGTGGAGGTTTCCACGTAAACGCGGAAGCGGCCCTGTTCGGCCATCCACGCTTCGATGGCAGCTAGAAGCGCTCGCCCCACCCCGTGGCCTTGGGCGTTTGGGTTCACGGCAATCCAGTAGAGGTCCGCTGAAAAACGGGTGCCGGGGATGGGCCCCCAGCAGGCGTAACCCAAGACTTGGCCAGCTTCTTCGGCCACCAAGAAGCGGTAGTGGCTTTCGGGACCCTGGCTCAGCCGCTCATCCACCAGTTCCAGCGCCACAGCACTTTCTTCCGGGTTGAAAAAGCCGGTGGCCGCAAGCAGCAAGGCGATAGCCTCACGGTCCGCGGGCAAAAGCTCGCGCCTCAGGCGCATACCACTCCCGTGGCCGCCAGGATGCGGGAAACCACCTGAGGCGGGTTCAGGCCAGCCTGGGCGGCAGCTGCCAGAAAGCCCGCCCCCGGGGCCAGGCAGGGGTTGGCGTTGACCTCCAGCACGCAAGGCCTGCCTTCTTCGTTGCACCGCAAATCCACCCGGGCGTACCCGGAAACCCCGCAAGCCAGGGCCGCCTGCAGGGCCAGCTCCCGCGCGGTGGCAACCACAGGATCCTCGGCCGGTGGGAAGACCCGCACAGTGTGGGTGTCGGCAAAGGAGCCCGCTTCCCATTTGGCTTCGTAGCTCACCAGGGGCGGCACATCGGGGGGAAAGTCCACAAACGCTATTTCGGCGACCGGCAACACCTCCAGCGTGTTACCGCCTGCCAAGAGCGACACGTTGAACTCCCGACCTGGCAGGAAGTGCTCCACCAGGATCTCCTGACCGGGAAAGCGCCGGGTCAGCTGCGCCACCCTTTGCTCTAAATCCTTTCTGGTGAAACACACCGGGTTGCCCTCCAAACCCACCGAGGCGTCCTCCCAGGCGGGCTTGACGAGCCACGGGGATGGCACCGAAGCAAGGTCTTGGAACGCCACGCCCCCTGGCGCCACCGGAACGCCAAACTCGGCGAGCCGCTGGCGGGTGGCCACCTTGTTGGTGGTGAGGGCTAAAACGTCACGGCATGAGCCGGTAAAGGGAATGCCTGAAGCTTCTAACGTTTGGGCAAACACCAGGGGGAGCTGAAACTTCCCGGCTTCAGCCTCAAAAAGGTTAAACACCACCTTGCCCCGGAATGGCTCCACCGCCGTGGGATCGGTAACCTCGCGCACCTCGTAGGGAATGGCCAGCTCCTCGAGGGCTTCGGCGACCAACGCTACTTGTTCCAAAACGTCGGCGGTGGCGGGATCGGCACCGGCCGGCACCGGGTTATGGGCAACTACCACCGACGGGTCCACGCGGCCTCCACGATGGCCGAAAGCAGCTCCACGTACTCCACGCCCGCCAGGCGGGCGAGGATGGGCAGGTCCGAGCGGATGGGGTCCAGGCCGGGAAGAGGGTTGGCTTCTAGAAACTGCGGTGTGCCGGTTTCATCGCAGCGGAGGTCCAACCGCGCCGCATCCCGGCAACCCAAAAGGTGATACACCGCCAATGCCAGATCACCGGCCTGGCGGGCGAGCTCCTCATCCTGAAGCAAGCGGTAGCGGACCCTTTCCCGGTATTGTTCCTTGTTCAGCGCGGTGTACGCCTGGGTTTCGGCCCGCTCGGTAAACTCCACCTCCATGACCCCCAGCACCCGGGCTCCGCCCCCGTTGCCAACGATCCCTACGGTGACTTCCCTCCCGGGCAGGAACCGCTCCACCAGCACCGGTTGCTGGAAGCTTGCAAGCAGCTCCCGGCACACCTCCTGGAGCGTGCTGGCGGCCTGCGCCTGGCAGCGGGCGGAAATGCCTTTGGAGCTTCCCTCTGCCACCGGTTTGGCAAAGTAAGGCCCGGGAAAGGGGATTTCCCGCAGGTCTTGCGGGCTTTCTACCACGAAAAACGGGGCGGTGGGCAAGCCCGCGTCGCGCACCACCCGCTTGGCCATGGCTTTGTGCAAGGTGAGGGCGCAGGTGAGGGGATCGGAAAACGTGTACTTTTGCCGGTAAAGCTCGCAAAGCGCCGGCACCTGCGCTTCCCGGGAAAAGCCGGTCAGCCCTTCGGCAATGTTGAAGACCAAGTCGTAGCGCTGCCCTTGGGCAAGAGACCGAGCCAAAGCTTGGCCGTTTCCTACCAAGCTCACTTCATGGCCGCAAGCGTGCAAGCCTGCGGCAATGCCCTCCACGGTGACCCGGGGATCGAACTCCGCCACCTGCTCAGGGGTGAAGCCCTGGGCCAGGTAGTCCTCCTGGCAATCGAAGACGAAGCCGAGATGCAGCGCCTTCATGCTTGCGGTGGGTCTTGGTAGGTAAAGAGCCTTCCCGACCAGTTGCGCAGAACCCAGGTTTCGCCCTCATGGGCCACCACGGATGGCGGTTGCAAGGGAATCTTGCCCCCGCCGCCCGGGGCATCCACCACGTAGGTGGGAACCGCGTAACCGGTGGTAAAGCCGCGCAGCTGGCCCATAATTTCCAGCCCCTTGGCAATGGAGGTGCGCAAGTGCGAGGTTCCCAGCACCGGATCGCACTGGTAGAGGTAGTAAGGCCGCACCCGCAGCTTGAGCAAGCCAGTAAACAGCTCCCGCAAGGTGTTGGCGTCATCGTTGACGCCGGCCAAAAGCACCGTTTGGCTGCCCAAGGGGACGCCGGCATCGGCCAGGGTGTCGCAAGCGGCCGCTACCTCCGGGGTTAGCTCCCGCGGGTGGGAAAAGTGCAAGGAAAGCCAGACCCGGTGCCTGCGGAGAACCGCCGCCAGCTCCGAGGTAATGCGCTGGGGGAGAAAGCCCGGGACCCGGCTGCCCAGGCGCACGAACTCCACCGACGGCACCGAGCGGACGGCGGAAAGCAAAGCGTCCAGCCGATCGTCGGAGAAAAGCAGGGGATCGCCGCCGGAAATCAGCACGTCCCGCACCTCGGGATGGGCGCGGAGGTAATCCAAAATGGCCTCCAGCCGCTTGGGTAAGGCGTTTAAGTCCCCTTGCGCCACCAGGCGCGAGCGGGTGCAGTACCGGCAGTACGCCGCGCAGGCATCCTGGGCCAGCAGCAGCACCCGGTCCGGGTAGCGGTGCACCAATCCCTCCACCACCATGTGCTGGTCTTCCCCGCAGGGGTCCACCAAGTCCCCGGGAGCGGCCACCAGCTCCTCTTCCCGGGGGATCACCTGCTTGCGGATGGGGCAGTTGGGGTCCTCGGAGTCCATGAGCGCCGCAAAGTGGGGGGTAACCGCCACCGCAAAGCGCTGGGAAGCCATGGTCAACCCCACCCGCTCGGCTGGGGTCAAGCTCAAGAGCTTCTCAAACTGGTCCAGCCGGTGGAGGCGGTGGCGCATCTGCCAACGCCAGTCTTGCCAGGAAACCGGATCGTAGGTCTCCCCGAACACCGCACAGATGGCTTCGCGGCTTACAAACTGCTGGGTTGCCGATGGGAACGCCTGTGCCTCAAGCATGAACGTGTTCCTCCCTAGCCTCACTCCAGTCCACGGGGGGAAACTCCAGGTGGAACCGAATGACGGCTTGTAAAGTAAACGGCGAGCTTAGGAAAGCTGTTCGCACCTCACCTGTCCCGAGAAAAAGGCACTGCCGTTGAAAGGAGAGATGAGCAGCTTTCCGAGGCTACTACTTGGAGGCTTTTCGGTAGCCGAGTCTAGCTCCATGGCGCGAAAGGTAAACCTTCTTTTCCAGTTGTCAAGGGGGTCCGGGTCAAAACGCCAGCAAAACCCAAGCTAAGGCGAGGAAAAGCGTGATGAGGCTCACCGGCACCCCCACCCGAGCGTGGTCTCGGGCTGAAATCCCGACCCCCAGTTGCGCCGCTTGCTCCACCACGATGATGTTGGCGATGCTGCCCACCACCAGCAAGTTGCCCGCCAGGGTGGAAGCCAAAGCCAGGATAGGTCCTGCGGCCGGATAGGTGGCAGAAGGCAAGAGCAACATCACCGCAGGAACGTTGGAAACCAGGTTGGAAAGCGCCGCGGCGGAAAGGAAAAGCACTGCCGGTTGCGAGAGATCCAGGCCCCAGCCGGAAAGCTTGCTCAAAGCTGCCGCCATCCACCCCTCCACCGCAAAGGCGTGGTTCACCACAAAAAGCCCCACAAAAAGCGCCAAGAGCTGCCAGTCCACCAGCCCCAGCATCTCCCGGGAGGCCATTCTCCTTGAGGTGAGCAACAGCCCTGCCGCGGTGACCGCCACGATTTCCCGGGGCCAGGGGGTCACGCTAAACGCCAGCACCACCGCGCCTAACACCACGAGCCCCTTAGCCGCTTGCCAGCGGGACAGCTCCCGGGCCGTGATGGCGGGTATGGGCGTGTGGGCGAACCACTGGCCTTTTTGCTGGAGTACCAGCACCAGCCAGCAAGCAGCCAGGCTCAGAATCACCACCGGGAAAGCCAAACCCAGGTAGGACAAAAACCCCAGGTGGAGCTTCTGGGCGATGAGCATGTTTTGAGGGTTGCCCATGAGCGTGGCGGCGGAACCGATGTTGGCGGCACAGGCAAGCCCCAAAAGAAAAGGCACCGGGTCCAAGCCCCGGCGGGCGCACCCTTCCACCAAGATGGGAGCCATGGCCAAGCACACGATGTCGTTCACGAGAAAAGCCGAAAGCACCGCGACGACTACCAACAGCCAGGCCAACAGCACGGGGGGCGCCACCGCCGCTGAAGCCAGCCGCCGGGCAATAAACGTGTAAAACCCGGCCAGGCGAAACTGCGCGGAAACCACCATGAGCCCGGCCAAAAGCGCCAACGTGGGGACATCCACCGCTTGCCACGCCATTTCCGGCGTGACCCGGCCGCTGGCAACCAGGGCAATGGCGCCCAACACCGCCACGCCGGTGCGGTCCAAAGCCAGGCCCGGCAGCTCACCCAGGAACATGCCCAGGTAAACCGCCACAAACACCGCCAAAACCAGCCAGTCCACGCCGCTACTTTACACAAGCCCCTCGCGCAAAAGGAAAAGGGGCGCCGAAGCGCCCCTCTTGGTGTTGTTAAGCAGCTGTTACGCGTGCCTAAACCCCGCGACCAATCCCCTTACCAAATCACCTTTAGGTAGTACGGCGAGGTCGTGGAGTAGGCTCCGCTGTACCCGTAGACCCGGGCGTACACGTAGGCCGTAGCCGTCCCTGTGTTCTTCCAGATTACCTGCTCCCTCACACCGGTTCCGTAAGTGCTGGAGGCCAGGGTGGTTCCCGAGCTGTTGTAAAGGTAAAGCTCGTAGTCCTTGGTGCTGGGGGGCGTCATGAACACCACCAGGGTCTTACCCGCCGGCACGCCGATCTTGAAGTAATCGTTGTCGGTGGAGCTGCCGACGAAGCCCTGGAGGTTGGTGCCGTTGGTGCCGATGGTGTTTGCGGTGGAGAGCGAGCCGTTGGACTCGGTCTCATTCATGTTCACCGGTCCGCCAGGCACGCCAACCGCGTCCCAAGCTTTATGCACATAGGTGGCATAGGTGGAGCCGTAAAGGTCGGTAGCTGCCTGCGCGGTGGCGTTGCGGGCTCCCACGTAGGTGCTGGAGGAGGTCAGATAGACGGTAAGGGCCCGGTAAAAGATCTGCTCGGCCCGGGAAAGCCCAATCGAGGTTACGGCAATGGAGGTCTTGGCCCGGGGATGGCTGCCACCGCTGACCATCAGGTAGAAGGCCAGGTTGGCAACGCCGGAGTTACCGTGCACCCCGCAGTAGTCGTTGCTGGAGGATGGCGTGCAGTTGTAGGCGTAAAGCCGCTCCGGGTAATAGTCTCTTGAATACCCGTCAGCCGTGGGGTTGTTCATGTAACGGAGGGCATCCCCTGCGGTGGCGGGGGTGTAGCAGGCCTCGCCAATCTTCCATGTGTTGGAGCTGATACCGCCCGCACTGTACGCCTCGGTGGCCGCGCCAAAAATGTCGGACATGGCTTCGTTGAGAGCGCCGGAATCGTTCTGGTAGGCAAGCCCGGCCGTGCGGTCGGTGACCGCATGGGTGAGCTCGTGGGCCACCACGTCCAGGGCTTTGGCAAAGGGTCCGAACGTTGTGCCATCACCGTCCCCATAGACCATTTGCGAGCCGTTCCAGAAAGCGTTGTTGTAGTTGCTGCCATAGTGAACCGTGGAAATCAACTGGGCACCGGCGTTGTCGTAGGAGTCGCGGTTGAACTTGGTCTTGTAGTAGTTGTACGTAATGCCCGAGTTGTTGTAGGCGGCCATGGCGGTGGTGTCCGAAGAGGACCCACCTTCCACAAACATCAAGGTGCCGGGCAAGGACGTGCCGTTGTTGGCGGTGTAGATCTTGCGGTACAGGGCACGGTGAAGGAGGCCCTCTGCCCCCAGGAACTCACCGGTATCGCTATCCGCGTAAACCCGATCGAGGTAAGGTTCTCCATCCCTCTCATAGGCCACCGTCGCTTGCCAGGCCAGCCGCAGGCCCTCATCGGTAGGTACATACACCAGCTCGGGGGCCGTCACTACCGTTCCCGAGGCAATTCCCGCCGCCGGGGCGGCCGCTTGCAGGGCGGTTTCTGCTTCCAGGAGAGGTTGCGTCGGTATTTCCGACGCAGGCACGAACTTCCCGTTGATGGCCAAAACCTTTCCGGAGGCTGCCTCCAGGTGCACGATGAGCTCGGCACCTACCACCGGTCGGCCCTGAAACGTCTGCTGGAAGCGCACGTGGATTTGCCCGAGCTCATCTTCCTGGACCCGATTGAAGGCAAACTCTTCCTGGCCCGTGGCAAGAAATACCGCCCGCTTTTCTTCCAGAAAGGCGAGCGAAGCTCCAACCGGATCGCCCCCAGAAACCTGGCCGAGGTTGCCGGCGAGGAAGGTGGGAACGCCCCGTTCGTCGAAGGACGCCAGCGACAGCTCCATGCCCGAGAGGATCCCCTCCTGCTCGTGGCGCGGGGCTTGCTGTACCGCGGCAAAAGCTCCGCTTGCCATCGTCAAAACCAAAAATGCTGTTAGTGCCTTTCGCATAGCCCCCTCCTTTTCCTGGCACCAAGCTAAGGTGGCCCCAGAAAGCCTGTCAAGGCCCTTGCCGCAGTGACAAAAATTGCTCACAAGCTTTCGTACTAGCTCGAAAATGTTTCAATGGGGAGCTGCTCTCGAGCCACCTGCCTGAAAAGTTTTCAGAACGCGCCGGCGGGTGTCCATCCCGGTGAAAGAAAAGGGGGGCGCCGAAGCGCCCCCCGGTTCCAGTGCAGCTTGCGGCTGCTAGAAGTCCAGGCGGATGGCCAGCTGAATGGTGCGCGGCGTGCCGGTGTAGGACTTGGCGCCAAAGGTGGAGCGCGGCGTTTCCCCCGTGCCCCAAATGGTGTTGGTCACCGTGTACTCCTCGCGATCGGTGCAGTTAAAGCACTCGGCAATGGCCGCCAGCTTAAAGCCCTTGATGTCAAAGGTCTTTTGCAGGCGCAGGTCCAAAGACCACGTGTCCGGCTGGCGGAAGCTGTTGCGGGGGAAGTGCTTGCCGCCCACCGTGGGACGGTCAGTCCCGGAGTCCTGGTCACCGTTAAGATCGGCGCCCGCAAAGGCGGTGTAGGGCTGGCCGGTGGCAAAGCGGAACAAACCGGAGAGGGAAATCCCCCACCACGGCGTGTTCCAGGTCCCGTTGGCGGCAATCTTCCACCGCTGGTCGCGGTCGGCCCAGCCCCAGTTCAAATCCAGGTTGTTCTTGTCCTCGGCAAAGAGCCCCGCAAAGTTGCGCTCGTTGGAGTCGTTGTCCTTGTCCTCGGACCAGGTCACCGACAGCATGCCGAAGAAGCGCTCCACAAACCGGCGCTGCAGGAGCAAGCTGATCCCCCAGTACTTGGAACGGGCATCGGAGGTGTACACGGTAACGCGGCCGTAGGCCGGGTTGGGACGGTTGCGGTCGTAGTGGGGCAGGCCGTTGGCGGAGGTGGTGCCATCGTACCGGAGGTTAGCATCGGTAAGCCGCTCCAGGTGCTTGGACTCGGCGTAGGTGATGCTCAAGGAAGCGGCGGTGTTGGCAAAGAGCTCCCGCTCAAACTCCAGGGTGACGCGGTCCGTGTAGGGGTTGCGGAAGTTGGGGTCCACCGTAAACACCCCCACGCCGCGGGGGATGGGAATGGAGGAGAAGTCCACCCGCTCGACGCCGTGAGGATCCCAGGCGGAGCCCCAGCCGGGAGCCAGCGGGTCGGTGGGTGGCCCAATGACGTTGCCGCGGTTGTCCCGCTGGGCGAAGATCAGGTACTGGGTGCCCTTCAAGCCGTTGGAGGTGTTGGTTTGCGCCCAAAGCAGGGCCGGTGTACGGCTCCAGAAGCGGCCGGCCGAAAAGCGCACCGCGGTTTTGGGAGCCGGGGCCCAGGAAACACCGATGCGGGGCGACCACTGGTTATCCTCATCGGGGATCTTGCCGTTGAGCTTGTAGGTGCCGTCGGGATTTTGCTCCCGCAGGTTCAGGATCGGGAAGTCGGGGTTATCCAGCCGTTCCCACCGCAATCCCAAGGTGAGCGTGAGCTGGGGGGAAATGAACCATTGGTCTTGCAGGAACGCCGCGTACTCCTTTTGCCCAAAGTTGGAGCGACCGGCCTCATCGGCGGTCAAGCCCTGCAGACCGCCGAACTGCCGGTATTCGGACCACTTGCCGGCCAAAAAGTCGGCCTTGTTGTTGAAGATGAAGACCCCCCGCCAGTTGCCCTTGAAGATCTGGTCAATGGAGGTGTCGTTGTACTCAAAACCGCCCTTGAACACGTGGTCCTGCCACATGTAAGTGACGGTGTCAAAGATGGTGGTGCGGTCGGCGGTGGAGGTAATGGGCAGGAAGCTCACCTCCCCGTAGTTGCCGATGCCCCGCACCTGAATGTCCGGCAAGCCCAGCCCCTTATCCCGCCGGGGCGTGTCCTCCAAAACGTACTGGAAGTTGAAGTCGTTGAGCAGGTTATCGGACCAGGTACCGGAATAGGAGGCCACGTAGGAACGGGAGAACATCCCCTCGATGCCGTTGTAGGACTCGGTACGGGTGGGGCTGGTGGAGGTACCGTTGATCCCCTCGTAGTCCCCGTAGTTCATGCGGGCCATGAAGCGGTGCTGGGGGCTTGCAAAGAAGTCAAAGCGGGTAAAAAGCACCCGCCCGTCGCGGGTTTGCACGTACTGCGGCGGGGAGGCCAGCACCGGGTACTTCGCAAAGATGTCGGCGTCCAGCACCCGGGGGTCAATGGGGATCGTCAAGCTCTGGTCTTGCTGGTCGTAAGAGGTGAAGAAGAAGAGCTTGTCCTTCATAAAGGCGCCGCCGAAGGAGCCGCCGAACTGCTTCTTCTCCTGGTCCAGCTTTTCGCCCACCGGCGGATCGGAGGCGAGATCCTGGGGCTGCCAGTAGTAAAAAGCGGAACCGTGGTAGTCGTTGGTGCCGCTCTTGGTAATCACGTTGACGAAACCGCCGCCCGAGCGGCCAAACTCGGCGGAAGCACCGTTGGTGATCACCGCAAACTCCTTAATGGACTCCTGGGAAATGGCCAGGGGTGCCCGTCCTTCGGCAGTGCCGTACTGGCCACCGAAGAAGGCGTTGTTGTAGTCCACGCCGTCCACTGTGACGTTGGTGTTAATCCCCCGCTGCCCGGAAATGGAGATGTAGCCCCGCTGGGATTCCCGGCGGGTCTCCGGGGTGAGGTACACCAGGGAGGTGAAGTCCCGGCCGTTGAGGGGCAAGCTCTTGATTTGCTCGTTGAGGATCGTGGCCCCCACCGTGGTGTTGGTGACCTCCACCAGCGGCGTTTCGGCGGTGACAGTCACGGTTTCAGCGGTGGTGGCGGCCGGCAGCGTGAAGTCCACCGTGGGCGCCGAGCCCAGAACCAGCCTCACATCGCTTTTCTCCAGGGTGGCAAAACCCGAGAGGCTGGCTGTGAGGGTATACACCCCGGGCGGCAGGTTCAAAAGCCGGTAAAACCCGTTAGTATCAGCCACCGCCCGCGCCATCAGGCCGGTTTCCTGGTTTTTGGCTTCCACCAAAGCCCCCGGCAGCGGCTGACCCTGCTCGTCCTTGACCGTACCGGTGATGCGCGCCATGGTGACATCGGTTTGCGCCCAGGCGGCAGCTGCAGAAAAGAGCAGCAGCGCCAAGGCCACGCTTCGTAACAACAGTGCCCTTCCTCGCATAGACCTCCTCCTTTCATCCCCCAAACATCGAGGGGCATCTTACACTCTAAACCTAAGCCATGACCTTGAAAACCCCGTGAAGCCCTGGACAGGCAAACCTCCAGCTGGCAACCTGGAACCGTGAGCGTGGTGGTGTTTTCAAGCCCTGAGCTTTTGATCCTCAACAAACCGCCGGGCCTCAGCTTGGCCACCCGACGAAGCGCCCCCGGCGACGTGGAGGAGCGCCTCCGCAAGCTCTTGGCCTCCGAAGCCTTGGCTTTGGGTCCAGGTCCTTTGTTTTTGGTGCACCGATTGGATGTGGGCACCACAGGACTGGTGCTGGTGGCCCGCAATGCTGCCACGTTACGGCTTTTGTCCCAGGCCCTGTCACAGGGTGAAATCCACCGCAGCTACCTGGCATTAGTCTGGGGAAAACCCCGACCGCAAGAAGGGGTGTGGGAGTCCGGGCTTTCGCCGGATCCCAGGGATCGCCGCAAAATGCGGGTGGACCCGGCAGGCAAAAAAGCCGTGACCGCTTACCGCCGCGTGGCCCATGTTCCCCCTGTGAGCTTGCTTTTATTGCAACCTCGCACTGGCCGCACCCATCAAATTCGCGTGCACCTCTCGGCCGCCGGTCACCCCATCGTGGGCGATGACCTTTACGGAGGACCCAGACACCGTGGCGTCAAGGACCCCGAGCTCCGCCGTCTTTTGGCACCTTCCCATCCGCTGCTCCACGCCTGGCGGTTGCAGCTGCCGGAGGGTATGACCCCCTCGGTGGTCACCGCACCCTTGCCAGAGGAGTTTCGCGCGGTGCTGGAAGCTTTGGGGCTTTCTCAGGTGGTGGAAGAGCTGGCGGCTTGGGCCGAGGAGAGCGCCTCCGCAAGCTCGGCGGCAAAGGCCTCCCATGAGAGACCGTAAGTAGCTGCCACCATCGCCAGCGTGTCGAAGCGGCTCAAATCGCACCCCACGCAGGCCATGGCATGCCTGGTAAAAACGCTCGCCGCCTGGGGGTAGAGGGCCAGGAGCTCAGCCACCGTCCAGCGCCGGTCCACGAGGCATTCACCCATAAGTCCAGGCTAATCCGTCGCCCCGTTTCTTCTTTGCGCTGCCGCAAAAACCCCGTTTGCCCGGAAGGCTCCTTGCGGGCTGGCAAGCAGACCCTGCAACCTTGACAACGGCCAGGCTTTTGCGCTACAAAGCCTTGCTCCCGCGAGGGAGCTGGTCCGCAGTAGCTCAACGGTAGAGCGTCCGGCTGTTAACCGGAGGGTTGGGGGTTCGAGTCCCTCCTGCGGAGCCATTTCCTTTTAGTGGTTTCTCCTCAGCTGTTGGGATCCTCCTCCCCCCTCGCCAGTAAGGCCGGGATGGGTGGCGCGTGGGCTAAGCAGAAACGGCTCCACTGCCCCGCGCCAAGGCCTTCCTACCGTAAGGCCACCAGGCGCCTTTCTTGAAGTCCCTTGCGTCTCCAGGAGGGTTTCATCCGCTGGCCTGTGAAAAGCTCGCGCTGCGGAGGACTTTCTCCGGCCCGAGGGTAACGGCTGCGCTACCGGAGGAGCTTCCGCAGCCAGCTCCCGGAGGCCCGAAGCAGGCATCAAGAACGAAGCCGTCGGTCGCGCTCGCGCAGGTGGGACGCTGATTTTTTAGCCCCCCCGAGATCGTTGAGACTGGTCTCAGAATGATATACAAGGCTCTTGCATTTCTCGTCAAAACGTGGAGAGTACGCTTCGTCTCCGCAAACCAGCTTTCCTGCAATTGGCCTGGTGCGCCCAGGGGCGGTGCGCATCGTCCGGTCGGTGACAGGTTGACAATGTGGCAGTGAGGTGTTACATTACAGGTGTCGCATTCGTGGGGGGTGACCGGTGCTGGGCGCGAGTTTGGAAAGAGCTGGTCTTCAGGCGGTTCACGGTTGGGTTCGCCCACCACGAGGCCGTGGGAGGGCTTGTGCTGGTTTTGGCTGCCCTGCCGACAGGGGACAGAGGAGCAAAAGCACACGACCTCGGGCTTTTCCCGGCGATGGGGCAGAAGGAGTGATTGTGCCGTGAGCAGGAAGCGTTACGCCATTGGGGAGCTGGCGGCGGCGGCGGGGGTTTCCCGGCGAACCGTGCGCTACTACGTTCAGCAGGGCCTCCTGCCCGCACCGCTGGGGCGGGGGCGGGGCGAGCACTACGACGACTCCCATTTGGCCACCCTTTTGCGGATCAAGGCTTTGCAGGAGCAGGGGCTGACTTTGGAAGAAATCAAGCGGCGCTTTGGTGGCAACGAGGGGCTAGGTGCGCCACAGGTTTCGGATATGGCGGTGCGCTTGCGAAAGCCTGCCCCTGGGGAACGCTGGCTGCGGCAAACCGTCATGCCCGGTTACGAGCTTCACGTCCAGGAGGGGTTTGCGGCGCTGGACGAAGGGCAGCTGCGACGTCTGGCGCTGACCTTGCAGGAGCTTTTGCAGGATGAAAACCGTTAAGGAGGTGAAATATGGCTCCAGAAAAGAACCAATGCGACGGATAAGTACAAGAGTTCATTAAAAGTAGGTGAACAACATAACCTTTTGATCCCGGCAACGTGCATTTGCAAAGCAGGCTGCTTTTAAAAACCAAATGTAAGGCAAATAAACAAAACAAACAAGAAAGGAGATTCAATCATGAGCGTTGCAACCAAAGAAACGGCCAGCGGCATTTTCGTGGCGTCCAGCCAAAAGCCGCTGCCTTTGATGGGTGTCAAGGTGTTGGCCGAAATTCGGGGCTTTTCCAGCCAGGTCACGCTTCAGCAGCGCTTTCGCAACGCCGAAGACGTGCCCATCGAAGCCGTGTACGTTTTTCCACTCCCGGAGGCTTCGGCCCTTTTTGCGCTAACCGTGGAAACCAACGGGCGGCGGATTACTGGCCAGGTCCAGGAGAGGGAGCAAGCGTTTGCCACCTACGACGACGCCATCCGCGGCGGTCATGGGGCAGTGCTGGTGGATCGGGAGAGGCCCAACGTGTTCACCGTTTCCGTGGGCAACGTGCTGCCCGGGCAGGAAGTGACGGTGGAACTGCGGTGGGTGGCGGAGCTGGAGCGCAGCGGGGAGGCGGTGCGATTTGTGCTTCCTACCACCGTAGCCCCCAGGTATGCGCCGCTGGAGGACCGGCTGGGGGTGAGCCCAACCCCTGCGGAACAGGTGAACCCGCCGATTAGCCTGGATGTGCCTTACGGGCTTGAGTTCACCGCCTGGGTAAGCCACCCCCACGGCGTGCGCGAAATTGCGTGCCCCTCCCACCAGGTGCGGGTAAAGCCGGAAGACGGCGGCTTCAGGGTACAGCTCACCAGCCCAGTGGTGGCCATGGACCGGGACCTGGTGCTGCTGGTGACCCCACAGAAGCTTTGGGAGCCCTTTACCCGGGTGGCGAAAGGAGCCGACGGCGACCGCTTTGTGGCTGCGACCTTTGTGCCTCCCGTAAGCGATCTGGCCAAAAAAGAGCCGCGGGAGTTCCTCTTTTTGGTGGACTGCTCCGGGTCCATGGAGGGTCATTCCCTGGAACACGCCAAGCAAGCCTTGCTCGCAGCCCTGGACGAACTGACCGAGGCGGATACGTTCGACATTTTGGTGTTTGGCAGCACCGTGGGCAGTTTGCTGGGGGCTTCTCGTCCGGCGGATGAGCTGTGGCGCGCCAAGGCCCGGGAAGCCGTGCGCGCTCTGGAAGCCAATCTGGGGGGAACGGAGCTGCTACCGGCTTTGGAGTTCCTCCTCAACCGGCCGCTGGACCCCACCCGCCAGCGGGTGGCCATCGTGCTCACCGATGGTGAAATCAGCAACGAGCAGGCCATCCTCGAGCTTCTCCGTAGCAAACGGGAGCGTGAAACCCGGGTGTTCATGGTGGGTGTGGGCTACGGACCCAACGAGTTCCTTATCCGCTCCCTGGCCCGGGTCGGCCTTGGCGCCGCTGAGCTGGTTCACCCCAACGAACCCATTAGCCCGGCCATCATGCGCCACCTCCAGCGGGCTCGCCAGCCGCTGTGGACCGACCTGGAGGTTTGCTGGCAGGGTTCGGATCCGGAATGGCAAGCGCCGGAAGAGCTCGCGATCTTTGCCGGCGAACCCATCACGGTGTACGGTTGCTTCCGCGATGGCTTGCCCAGCTCGGTAGAGCTCCGCGCTACCTGTAACGGCGAGGCGGTTACCTGGGCCCTGCCGGTGGTGGCGGGGGAAGCTGGGGAGGACCCCAGCCTGGCTATCCTGGCTGCGCGGGCAGCGGTGCGAACCTGGGAGGAACAGCTGAGCGCCCCGCGTTTTGGGGGTTCCAACCGCCACGATCGCCGTCAGGAGGCCCTGCGGGAGCGGATCCTGCGCCTGGCGCTGCGCTATAACCTGGCCTCTTCCCTTACTTCCTTCGTGGGGGTGGAAGAGCGGCAAGAAAAGAGCAACGAGCGGGCTCCAGAGCTTCGCCGAGTCCCCACCATGCTCACCTACGGATGGGGTGGGATTACCGTGGCGTCAACCATCCAGGCGCCGGCGTCCACCGCAGCGGTGGGCATCGGCCACGAGCTCTTGTTACGAAAGCACGACTTCGATAATCTCCGATTTTGCAAACCCAGCGAGGAAGATTTGCGGCGCTACGAGGACGACCTAGGGTTAGTCAATAGCGAACCGCAGGATCCTCCCTTTGCCATTTCCCAGGAGCTCCTGGAGTGGCTGGAAACGCACAATTTTTCCGTGGACCGCTTACCTGCAGCCATGGCTCAAAAACCCCAATTGCTCCGCGCCACGATCGCCGCTGTGGAACCGCTGGTTACCGTTTGGGTCTTGGAAATCTGGATAACTGACGGTCTCAGTCGTTTGGTCTGTGCCGCACGAAAATTAAGTAAAGCTCTTCTCCTCGCGCCGGCGCTTGCCAGGCTTTTAGCTGCCGTCCTTCTCCTTGAGGCCCTGGAACGGGTGGGAAAGGAGTCTCCTCAGATAGCACCGGCGTTTGCCGAAGATATTCGAAAGCTGAAAGAAAAGCTCCGCGTTTTCCAGAGGGAAATAAAGAAGCACCTCAGGAGGTACGGTGCCCGCTTCGACGACGAGCTTGCTACCGTGCGCAAAGTCCTTGAGGCGGAACACATTTCACCGTTCGAGGTGATCAGGTGGCACCCGATCCCGTTGGACAGTGGTCCTGCGAAGGTCTACTGATGAAATTGGTGTTCGGACAGGGATCTTTAAACTTGGGTAATTTTGTGGACAAACGCGAGACGAGAGCTTCGCTTTCCGATTCGTAGAGATGCGTCTGTGGCAGAGTTAGGAGCGAGGCTTCTCCAGCTAAAACGCCCAGAGAGAAGCCGTCTGTGGAGAGTTGCCGCAATGGAGGGGGTACGGCACGCCGTACCCCCTCCGCGGCACCTTTTTTACTCCTTTTGATCCATGCTCACCGGCCCGGGACCCAGTCCGAAGACCACCAAAAGCCCGCCGAGGATGGCGAGGTTTTTCATGAAGTGAATCATTTGCATTTGGCGGTCTGCCCCTTCCAGTGCCCAGAAGTTATGGAAGATGAGGGTCGTGGGGATCAGGAACACAATTAAAAGCAAGGCGCCAACGCGAGCTTTAAACCCCAAAAGCAGCGAAAGCCCGCCAGCCAGCTCCAGGACGATGGCGGCGGTGAGGAACAGCGGGACCAGCGGCATGCCCTTACTCTCCATGTAGCCCGCGGTGCCGGAAAAGTTAAGGATTTTGTTGATCCCCGAGGTGATAAAGATGAGGGACAACAAAAGCCTGCCCAAGGGTGGAGAAAAACGGTTGATCGTGTCCATCATGGTCCTCCCTCCTTTGGCCCGTTTTGGGCCGTGGTTTGAGCCACATCCAAGAGCCGAGAGTTAAGCCTTTCCAAAAACATTTTGAGTGTTTCCGGGCGCGCTGAAAAAATCGCGTATTGCCCCTGGCGCCGTACGTTCACAAGCTGGGCCCGCTCCAGGATGCCCACGTGGTGCGAAACCGTGGACTGCCCGATGGGGAAAAGGCGAGCGAGCTCGCCGCAGGTGATTTCCCCGGCACGGGTGATGGCTTCGAGGATCGCCAACCGCCGCGGGTCGGCGATGGCCTTGGCCACCTGGAGGAAGAGCCGCTCGTCCATCGTCCCCCATTCTACGACGTATTGACAAACATCGCAAGGCCTTTTTGGATTGAGAGAAAGGAGGGCGCCTCAGGCGGCACGCTGGTGGCTGAGCACGTGCTGGAAAGAGAAGCCCTGCACCGGTCCTTAGCTGGCGGATTCGCGTAACCCAAGGGTGCAAACCCCAACAGGACCGGCCCGGGCAGGATGCTCTCGCCTGCAGCCGTTGAGAAAACACCGGTAGGTCCCCAGGGGTCACCGCCGAAGCCGCATTTGGCAAGCACCTTCCAGTTGCTCTTTTCGCGTCGCTCTTGCGCCGGTGACCGACCCCGAGAATTTCCAGGTTTTTTCGCCTCCCGGGCGGCCGGAGGGCGCTCTGGGTTTTTTTGGGGCATATTCTGAAGCGAGGCGTCACGAGAGTTGCGATGAAGCGACAGTACTTCGGGGATGTGAACGACTACCTCACTTACGGCGTGTTGCGCTGTGTGCTGCGGGCCGGCGGCTTCAAGCTCCTGGTGGTGTGGATGCTCACGGACGACGAGCCCAAAGGGACAGGCCAGCGGCGGCAGTATTTGGCGCAACCTGAAAAATGGCAGGTCTTTGATCCGGAGCTGTTTGATGCCTTGCGGGACATGACTGCCCGGGCGACCGAGGAGGGCCTAACCCTTTTCGAACACAGCGGCCTTTTGGGCAAGACCCGTTTCTTTTCCTTGCCGGTTCCGGTGGACGTGGGGGCTCGGAAGGTCTGGTTCCAAAGACTGCAAGCCGCAGCACACGGTTCCGATATGGTGTTTTTGGATCCCGACAACGGCCTGGAGATTCCCTCAGTGCCTTGGGGACGGCGGGGCTTTGAGCGCTACCTGTTTTGGCATGAAGTGGAGGCCCTCTGGTCCCAGGGGCTTTCGCTGGTGGTCTTCCAATACCTGCCCCGAAAACCCCGGATTTCCTACCTGCAAAGCCGCCTTTCTGCCTTGGGGGAGCATACCCCTGGGTCACAGGTGGCCGCGGTGTTCGGCTCTTTTGTGTCGTTCCTTTTTGCCTGGCAACCGCCCCATGCCCAGAAGTGGCCCCAAGTGGCCGAAGAGCTTCGCAAGCGCTGGCAGCCGGTGCTCCAGTTGGTTTCCGGCTCTTGCCAATGCTGACCTCCCACAAAAAACCCGGCGCGCCGCAGCGCGCCGGGTGGGATGTGAAAAAAGAGCTGCCGCTATTCCTTATGCCACTCCGGGAAGCGGCCGGGGGTGTGGGGTGCACCAGCTTTTTCCAGCTCCGATTCCAGCGCCGGCAAGTCGGTGGTGACCAGTTGCCGCAAGCCGCTTAGGAACTTTTCAAATTGGTTTGCAGCAATTTCGTAGCCCTGCTTTTGCGTGCCGGTAGCCGGGGCAGTCGCAGTGTAGAGGCTGGAGACGATGCGCACCACCCGATCGCGAATGCCCGGAAGGGTGGGTTCGTTGCGCCGGGCCATTTCCCGGTCGCCGAAAAGCTCCATGTCTAGCCGTAGGAGCTCAGCTTCCAGCTGGCGCAGGCGGGTGCCCCATTCGGGTTTGGCTGCCGGGGTGCGCTCGATGGCCACCTTCAAGCGCTTGATGCGCTCGCCGGTGTCGCGAACCACCTCGGAGGCGGCCAGCACCGCCCGCTGCAGCCGCTGGACCTTGCGGTGGAAGGCCAGCTCAGCTTGCTTGTCCTTGGCCTCCAGGGTGGCCTGGCCCAAGGGGATGACCTCAAACGAAACCGGTCCGGCCAGGAGGGTTTCCACCCCCCGCACGCGCTGGGAGAGACTCACCTGGTACGTACCCGGGGCCACCAGAGGCCCGAGCTCCCGGGGTTCCCAGGGGGCGGGCTCGTCCTGGGGCCTTTCGCCACGGATGGGGTGGGCGGGTGGAAAACGCAGGTCCCAGGTGACCCGGTGCATGCCCTTTTCCTTGCTGCCCTCCAGCCGGCGGATGACGTTGCCATCCGGGTCGCTGACGGTGAGGATGATGGTCGGTGGCTCCTCCTGCGCTTCGGCCCGCAGCTGCTCAGGGGTGGGGTAGGGTGGGGTTTTTCCTTGCTTTTCTGCTTCTTTTTCCGCTTTGTGGCGCTGTTCTTTGAGGGTGAGGAGCTCTTCCTTCAAAAAGTAAGTGAAGGTGGCGCCAAAGGGAGGGTTGGGGGCGGTGAAGAAGCTGTCCCCTTGGGAGCCTTTGCCACGGCTGCCGAGGGGGGTGCGCTCGATGTAGGCCCAGGCGGGTTTAACCGGGAACAGCAGCGCCGGTTTTTCCAGCTTTTCCCGGGTCAAACCCCGCAGGGGCGTGTAGTCGTCCAGCACGTAAAAGCCGCGGCCAAAGGTGGCCAGCACCAAATCGTTTTCCCGTTCCTGAATGGCAATGTCGCGCACGGCAATGGTGGGGATGCCGCCGGTGAGCTTGACCCAGTTTTGGCCGGCGTTGGCGCTGAAGAACACGCCAAACTCGGTGCCGGCAAACAGCAGGTTGGGATCCTTGGGGTCCTCCACGATGCTGTACACCACGTGGTTAGCCGGCAAGTTGCCAGCGATGTTTTCCCAGGTTTTGCCCAGGTCCCGGGAGCGGTACAGGTACGGTGTGAAGTCCCCCATCTTGTGGTTGTCGAAGGCAGCGTAAAGGGTGTGGCGGTCAAAGTGGGAGGGTTCCAGGTCAGCAACGTAGGTGCGCTCGGGCACCTGACCCACTTTTTCGATTTTTTGCCAGGTTTTGCCACCGTCTTCAGTGATTTGAATGAGGCCATCGTCGGTGCCCACGAACAGCAGCCCTTCTTTGAGGGGCGATTCCGCAAGCGCCACGATGTTGCCGTAAAAGGAGGTGGAGGCATTCTTTGCTACCGCATCGGCTGGCCAAACCTTACCCATCACCGGCAGCTGGTTGCGGTCAATTTGCCGGGTAAGGTCGCCGGAAATGGGCACCCAGCTGTCCCCACGGTCGTCGGAGCGGTACACCCTTTGCGAGGCAAAGTAAAGCCGCTTGGGGTTGTGGGGGGAAATGATGAGCGGGGAGTCCCAGTTCCAGCGGTTGGGGGGATCCCCCGGGCCCTCCTGGGGCTGGATGTCCACCTCCTCGCCGCTGCGCCGGTCGTAGCGCACCAGCCCCCCATACTGGGATTCGCTGTAGAGGATGTTGGGGTCTTCGGGATCCACCCGGGTGACGAAGCCGTCGCCACCGGTGGTGACGAACCAATCGCTGTTGACGATGCCGGAAGCCGAGGTGGTGCGGGAAGGCCCGCCTAGGGTGTTGTTGTCCTGGGTGCCGCCGTACACGAAGTAAAACGGCTTGGAGTTGTCCACGGTCACCCGGTAAAACTGGGTCACCGGCAGGTTGGGCTTGAAATGCCAGGTGGCCCCGCGGTCCCAGGTTTCGTAAAGGCCGCCATCGCAGCCCACCAGCCAGTGGGCGGTGTCGGTGGGATCAATCCACATGGCGTGGTTGTCCACGTGCTTGGTTTTTTCCCCCACGCGCCGGAAAGTCTTGCCGCCATCGGTGGAAACGTGCAGCCAGGTGTCCATGGCGTACACGGTGTTTTCGTCCTTGGGATCGCAGGTGAGCTCGTTGTAGTACTGCCCCGAGGAGGTGTGGTAATCCGAGCGCTTTTCCCAGGATTCCCCGCGGTTGGTGGAGCGGAAAACCCCGGATTTGCCGTTGGCGGCCTCCACAATGGCGTAAATCACGTCAGGGTTGGCGGGAGAAACGCAAAGCCCAATGCGCCCCTTGTCCTCCTTGGGCAGACCTTTTTCGATCTTGCGCCAGGTTTTGCCGGCATCTTCTGATTTGTAAATCGTGGACTCTGGCCCTCCGTTGATGAGAGTCCAGACGTGCCGCCGCCGCTGATAGGAGGTGGCGTACAGCACATCGGGGTTGCGGGGATCCATCCACACTTCGTTGATGCCGGTGTTTTCGGACACGTGGAGGATGCGGTTCCAGGTCTTGCCGCCGTCGGTGGTTTTGTAAAGACCCCGGTCGCCGCCGGCAGCCCACAGGGGCCCCTGGGCGGCCACGAACACCACGTTTGAATCGCGAGGATCAATCACGATGCGTCCAATGTGCTCGGATTTTTCCAGGCCCACACGCTGCCAGCTCTGGCCGTCGTCCCGCGAAACGTATACCCCATCCCCCCAGCTCACCGAGCGCTGGCTGTTGTTTTCGCCGGTTCCCACCCAAACGGTGTGGGGGTTTTGGGGGTCCAGGGCCACGCAGCCAATGGAGTAGGACTTTTCCTTGTCAAAGACCGGAGTGAAGGTGACGCCGCCGTTTTCGGTTTTCCAGACGCCACCCGAACACACCGCCAGGAAGTAGCGCTTGGGGTTTTGGGGATCCACGGCAATATCGCAAATGCGCCCGGAAGCCACCGCCGGCCCCAAAGCCCGAAACTCCAGCCCCGCAAAGTTTTCCTCGTTCCACACCGGGTCTTTGGGGGTTTCGGCTTTCTTTTCGCTGGCCTGGGCAAACCCCACCGCCAGCATGACCACAGCAACCTTAATCCAACGCATAGCGCCCTCCTCGGGGATGAACCCCTGCCTTCTTACGTAAGGATCACGCGGCGGTTTTGCAGCGTGTTAAAAAAGGCGGTCGGGCGGCCGATCGCTTTTGGTCTGTACCTCGTGGCACTGCGGAGCCCTTAAGGGTACAGCCTTTGGCCGGAATCGGGAGCAAAGAGGCAGAGGTTTTCCGGGGAAAAGGTCAACTTCAGCGTATCGCCTGGCCGAGGTCGGGCGTCAGCCGGCAAAAGCACCGTGGCCCAGGTTTGGCCCACGTACCCCCCCACCTGAACCGTGGGACCCAAAAGCTCCACCACCGCTACGCCCAGCGCCAAAGCTGGCTCCTCCGCGGAAGTCGGACGCCAGTGCTCGGGGCGAATGCCGGCGGTGCAGGCCTCCCCAGGGTGCAAAGGCAAAACCGCTTGTGGGAGAGGGAAAAAGGTTTCGGCAATAACAAGCCCGCCGGCTTGGACGGTGGCGGGAAAGAGGTTCATGGGTGGGCTGCCAATGAAGGTGGCCACGAAGGTATCGGCTGGCAAGCGGTACACCTCCAAAGGTGGCCCCACCTGGAGGATGCGTCCCTCCTTCATGACCGCCACCCGGTGGCCCAAGGTCATGGCTTCCACCTGGTCGTGGGTGACGTACAGGGTGGTGGTGCCCAACCGCTGCTGCAGACGGGCCAGCTCCGCGCGGGTTTGCACCCGCAGCTTTGCGTCAATGTTGGAAAGGGGCTCGTCGAAGAGGAAAACCGCAGGCTTGCGCACCATGGCGCGACCCAGCGCCACCCGCTGCCGCTGGCCGCCGGAAAGCTGGCGGGGAAGGGAATTCAAGAGGTGGCCAATGTCCAGCACCTCCGCCACCTCCTGCACCAAGCGCTGGCGCTCCGGTCTCGGTAAGCGCCGCATTTTTAAAGGGAACTCCAGGTTTTCCGCCACCGTCATGTGCGGGTAAAGCGCGTAGTTTTGGAAAACCATGGCCACGTCCCGCTGGCCTGGGGGCAATGAGGTGACGTCTTTTCCATCCACCAAAATGCGACCGGTGGAGGGCTCTTCCAGCCCCGCCACCAGCCGCAAAACTGTGGTCTTGCCGCACCCCGAAGGCCCCACCAACACCAGGAATTCCCCGGTAGCCACCTGCAGGTCCAGGGGCGCAATGACGGTTTTCTCCCCAAACCGCTTGGAGACCCCGCACAGCTCCACGCTCATGTCTGAATCTCCTCTTCCGGGAGGAGCACTTCCAAGGACAGGGGCCCCTCCACCTCGGGAGGGACAAGGTTGTCCTCAAGCGGCTTGCCTTCAAGCAGTACCTGGGTTCTTGCTACTCCCGGTTGCCGGTGCATGGTGATGGACAACGGAGCCCCGCGAAACTGGCGGAGCACCTGAACCTTCGACCACGAGCTAGGAAGGCAGGGGTCTACCTGCAAGCCATCCCACGTGGGCCGCACGCCCAAGACCCATTCGCTGACCACCCGGTGGAACCAGGCGGCGGAGCCGGTGTACCAGCTCCAGCCTGCCCGCCCCAAAAGCGGCGAAGGGGGACCATCTACATTGCCGGGGAGCACGTAAGGTTCGGCCCAGGAGCGCCGCGGGTCTTTGAGCGCCGGGTTCAACGTTCGCAAGAGGTAAGCCACCGCTTCATGATCCCGCATCTTGCAGGCCGCGGCCAGGGCCCAGGTGGAGGCGTGGGTGTAAACCCCGCCGTTTTCCCGCACTCCCGGGGCGTACCGGGTGATGTAGCCAATGGCGGGGTTAGGCTGGGTGTAGGCAGGGGTCAGAAGCAGGGCGCCAATGGGCGAAAATAGATGCTCCTTGACGGCACGCCAGCATTTCTCCTGTCTTTCCCGGGAGGTGCTTTCCGCCAGGATGGCCCAGGATTGCGCGTTGAGGAAGATGCGGCCTTCGGAGTTGTGGTGGCTGCCGATGAGGCTGCCATCATCGAGGCTGGCCCGCCAAAACCATTCGCCGTCCCAGGCGTGCTGGTTGATGGCCGCAATTAACTGGTTTCGTTTTTCCTGGAAACTCGATGCCTTTTCGTGCTCCCCCAGCTCCCGGAAGATGCGGCTCCACTCTTGGGTCAGGAGCACCAGAAAATGGGCGAGCCACACCGATTCCCCCCGTCCCTGCAAGCCGCAGGCGGAAAGCCCGTCGTTCCAATCCCCACAGCCAATGAGCGGCAACCCCCGGGGAGAAAAACGGGAGAACGCCAGGGCAAAGGCCCGTTCAATGTGGTCCGTGAGGGTTTTGGCTTCGGCATCCAGGAAAGGGACTTCTTGCTCAAGGATGGAGAAATCCCCGGTTTCCTTGAGGTAGTTGGCGGTGACAAAAGCCAGCCACAGGTAGTCATCGGAATACCGGCTGGGGAGGCCCTCTTCGGTGAGCGGGTGCCACCAGTGGTAGGCGGAGCCGTCGGCAAACTGGTGGGCGGCGTGGAGCAGGATTTGCTCCCGGGTGCGCTGGGGTTCCAGGGGGAGAAAAACCTGGGCGTCCTGCAGCTGGTCACGAAAGCCAAAAGCGCCGGATTGCTGGTAATAGCCACAGCGGGCCCACAGCCTTCCGGCAATGGCCTGGTAGCGGGACCACCAGTTGAGCACTGCGTTGAGAGAGTCGTCAGGGGTGTTAATGCTGTGGCGGCCAAGCAGCTCATCCCAAAAGCGGTGGGTTTCCTCCAGGGCCTTTTGCACCTCCTCCGGGTTTGCCAAGCGCTGCCATGTTTCCACGGCTTCTTTTCGGCTTTTTCCTGCCGCCAGGACGAAAACCAAGGTGGCCTTTTCGTACGGAGCCAGGGCCACAGGGTACCGGAGGGCCGCCACCGGATCCCAGTGGCGGCCAAAGGCCGGCTCCCATTGGGCGTCCTGCAGCGCCAGGGGATGCCGGAGGGAACCCCCCGGGCCGAAGAACAGGGCCTTATCGCCCTGGGCGTGAGCTGGCGGCCGATCGGCCCCGAACGCCGCCACAAACGGGTAGCTGGTGTTCCAATGCCCAAAGCGGCGGGAGCCCACGTCCCACATGTGGTTTTTCGCTAAAACAAGCCCCGAATCCGGCAGGAACTGGGTTTCCAGGAAAAGCTTGGAAAACTCCCGGCGAGGCGAGGGTGCCACCCCGCAGTTCCACTCCAAAAACGCTGTGAGCTCCAGCTCCTGGGGTGAAGGCCCCAGGTTTTCCAGTTCCACCAGCCAAAGCTCGGCGGTTTCCCGGGGATGGGCCAACAGCGTCCAGGACCACGCCACGTTTCCCTTTTTTCCCAAGAACGTGGTGGAGCCCAGGCGGTGGATGCATCGGTAGGAATCCAGCGGAGCCCAAGTGGGGGCCGGCGAAAGGGAGCAAAGCTCTCCCGTGGCCGGGATGAACAGGTAGAGGAACTTCCCCGAGGTGTCGTCGGCCAAATCCTGCTGCCAGCGGGTGAGCACCGAAAGCTGCGAGTTTTCCACAAAGGTAAAACCCGAGCCCGTGTGGCTCACCACCAAACCAAAGTGGGGGTTGGCCAGCACGTTGACCCATGGACGGGGGAGGTGCACGTGCGTTACGTAAAACTCCCGGCCGTCGGCTGAAAACTCGCCAAAGGGGTTGTCTTTGAAATCGTTCAGGAAAAATTGCCGCGGATCATTCATGGGTTTGCTCCCAACCTCGCTTTATACTTGGCTCATGGGTCAAGGTTTTCCCAAGGATTTCCTGCTCGGGGTTGCCACGTCGGCTTACCAAATCGAGGGTTCCCCTTTGGCCGACGGTGCCGGTCCCAGCAACTGGCACGTTTGGTGCCAGCAGCCAGGGCGCATTTTTGAAGGGCACACCGGCGAGGTGGCCTGTGATCACTACCGCCGGTACCGGGAAGACGTGGCGCTCATGGCGCAGTTGGGGGTTGAAGCGTACCGCTTTTCCGTGGCCTGGAGCCGGGTTTTGCCTGAAGGCGTTGGCGCGGTCAACCCCAGGGGCCTGGATTTTTACCAGCGGTTGGTGGACGCGCTCCTCAAAGCCGGCATCGGGCCCATGGTGACCCTGTTCCACTGGGACTTGCCGCAAGCTCTGGCCGAGCGCGGGGGATGGGCGAACCCCGACACCGCGAAGTACTTTGCCGACTACTCTGCGGTGGTGTTTCGAGCTTTGCAGGATCGGGTTTCCCTTTGGGCCACCATTAACGAACCGTGGGTGGTGATGGACGCCGGTTACGTCCACGGGGTTCATCCTCCAGGTTTGCGAGATCCTAAGCTGGCACTGTGGGTGGCCCACCACTTGCTTTTGGGTCATAGCCTGGCAGTGCAGCAGGGCCGGGCGCTGGGTGTGGGGCAAGTGGGTTTGGTGGTGAACCTGGAACCCAAGGCGGCTGCTTCGGAAGCCGACCGCCAGGCCCAGGAGCGGGCCCACGCCTACCAAAACCAGTGGTTTTTGGACCCGCTGTTTTTTGGCCGCTATCCACCCCAAGCGGAGGAAGCTTGGGGTCCGTTTTGGGAGGAACTGGACGCTTCCCCTTTGAGCCAGGGCAAGCCGGATTTTGTGGGCATCAACTACTACACCCGGGGGGTGGTTGGCCATGACCCCGGCGCTCCCCCACCCTTTGTGCGTCGCCTTTCGCCACCCCCGGAGCGCAGCACCGCCATGGGCTGGGAGGTGTACCCCCAGGGTTTGGCGGAAGCGGTGCTGTGGGTGCAGGAACGCTACGGGGCCCTTCCCCTTTACATCACCGAAAACGGCGCGGCCTTCCCGGATCCCGAACCGCAGCAAGGGCGGGTGCGAGATCCGCAGCGGGTGGCCTACCTCCGGGAGCACTTGCAGGTGGTGGCTGGGCTTCTGGCCCAGGGGGTAAACCTCAAGGGCTACTTCGTGTGGTCTTTTCTGGACAACTTCGAGTGGAGCTTTGGCTTTTCCAAGCGTTTTGGCTTGGTTTTTGTGGATTTTGCCACGCAAAAGCGAACGGTGAAGGATTCCGGCTGGTTTTACCGGGACGTCCTTGCCAGCCGCGGGGCGAACTTGACCGGCTAACGCCACAGCACCACCTCCGCCGGTAAGGAGGCAAGGAAAACCCCTTGCGGTTGCACGTCTGCCGGTAAGCCATTTACCGTGGCTCGACGGGTGAAGGGCCAGGCCAGCCAAACCCCTTTTGGTGGGTTATCCCCCTTCAGCCAAAACACCACCCGATCCGCTGCCCCCCGGGCCCGGAGGCCAAAGCTTCCCCAGGGAGTGCGGAGGCCCTCCAGCCGAACTTCCGAACTTTCGGCGAGCCATGGCTGAGGGACTCCGGCAGCCACCACCAGCTGGTCTCCCTGGGAAAACGCCAGAAGGTCCAAAACGGCCCGCACGAACTCGGCCCCTACCCAGCCGTGGGGCATGTCCCCCACAAACCGGGGCTCCCGGGGGTTTTCGGTGACGACCTCGGGAAAGCCGTTCCAGCCGGCAGGGCGGGTATCTGCGGCGATCTTTTGTAGCAGCGCTGCCGCCTGTTCCCGCATGCCCAGGCGAACCAGGGCGCTTGCAATGCGCGCCTCGTAAGGGGTGTAGGTGCGGGGGCCTTGCGCTTCCTTTAAGTAGCGCTCAAAGGTTTCCCGCAACGGCAGGGAGCTCAGGAGCTCCGTGAGTTCCAAAGGCGACAAAGCAATGGCGGACGACGCGGGGTCAAAATCCGCCAGATCGGCGCTGGCCGGCAGGTAGGCGAGCTTTTCTTCGGCCACCACCCGGGCCAGCGAGCGCACCAGCTCCTGGGCAAACTCCTGGCTTACAGCGTGCCAGCGCGGGGCCTCGGCACTCTGGCCCAAAAGCTGGGCCAGGAAGGCCATGTCCTGAAAGCCCCGCAGCGCCCAAAAGTCATCCCAGTAGGAGTGAACCGGGTTGGCGGCGTAGCCTTCGTGGCTGATGGAAGGAGGGAGAAGCCCAAAAAAACGGGCCTTTTCCAGCAAGGCGAACGCTTGCGTGCGGTTTTGCTGGCGCAGGCTGTTGGCGTAGTCCGCTGCTTTCACCAGCTGTGGCCAAAAGGTTTGCGCGAGCTCTTTCCGTCCGGAAAAGCGGGTGAACTCCGCCACGAGAAAGACCAGCTCCCCAAAGGAGTCGTGCTCCGCCACTGGATCCGCTCCCCGGCTGTCCCAGCAGCAAGGTACCTTGCCGTTGGGAAACTGCAGGGGGATGAAAAAGCGCAGGAACTCCTCCACTTCCTGGAAATAGCCCAAGCGCAGCAAAACCCAGCCCATGAGCGCCGCATCCCGGATCCACACCCGGGCGTAGCTGCGGGGGCCGGGCATGAGCGCTGGCCCCTGGCGCAGGAGGTGGATGTAGGCCACGTTCGTTTTTACCAGCGCCGGTAACGCCCCGGCGGTCTGGGGTAACCGCAGGTCGAAGCCGGCGAGCTGGGAAGACCAAAGCTCTTCGGGGTTGGAGGTGACAGCGGCCGTTGTCTGTGGCACGAGCTCCACGGCCACATCGAAGCTTCGGGATTGCCCTGCTTGCAAATCCAGCGCAAAAACCAAAGCGCCGGAAGCAAGTCCGTGCGGATCATCCACCGGGCCTTGTGGTGGCAACCTGTGGTTTTCGAGGTACCTCGCAATTTCCCCGGTGGCAAACGGCACCCCGTGAAAAGAAAAGCCCCCGTCGGCTGGCCGCACCTTCCAGCTCTGGTTCACGGTCACTGCGTTTCCCTGCTTTTCCAGCCTGGTCACGGAACCCACCAGGCGGGGCAGGTTCAAGCTATGCCAAGGGGGTGTCACCCGCCAGGGGCGCAGCAGCCAAAAAAAACGCCCGGAAAGGGGCTGCCGGGCGTGAAGCCGAGCTTTAATTTCCAAAAGGCCCCCGTTCAGGTACCGCGGGGAAAGCTCCAGGGTGAAGGAAGGGTGGCTCCAGGTGAGGGTGGGCAAAGGCAAAAAGCCTTTGGCCAAGCTGCGGGTGGTGGTTACGTCCGCCCAAGTCACCAGGCGGTCGTTCACCTCAACCATGGGCTCCAGGGTGATGCCGGTGTTTCCCAGCTCCACAGCCCCATCCTCGGAAAAAAGCCCCACCGGGCCTGAAGGCAGACCAAAAGCTGTGAAGTAAACCTGTTCCTGCAAAAAGCCCCGTGGCAAAAGCCCCCGCTGGGAAAAGCCTGCTAAGCGCTGAGCCGCGGCCACCGGACCAAAGCTTGCCCCTTCCCACATGACCTCGGCCACATGCAGGGGTTGCTTCCCCTTGAAAACCAGCCGCAGGTGGGAAAGCTCTTGGGCAGGCCAAAACCAGGTGGTCACTGGCCCCACCCCGGGAGCTCCTTGCGCCAGGGTCTGCCATTCCCCTCCTTTTTGTACCTCCACCATTAGCCATTGCGGGCGCTCCGGGCCACGCCAGAGCACCGTGACCCCGGCCACCGGCTGGGGGTGGCTGTGAAACTCCAGCATCTGCTCGTCAGCTCGTTGCGGCTGCCAGTAGGTTTTGGCGTCCCCGTCCAAAACCAGCTGGGGAGGGTGATCCGCTACCTGCGAGCTGGCGGCCACGCTGGGCGGGATCGGGGTGGGCTCCGGGGGCAAAGGGGCCAGCTCAGCACGCTCCAGGCAAAGCCTTCCGGCACCTCCTTGCTGGGCGGACAGCACCACCTCCAACCCCGAGAGGTGTTTGAGGGCGGCGTCAGGCCGGGGGCCCCAGGCAAAGGAAAAGTCCCGGCGGTGGAGGGAAAGCTCCACCCCGGCAGGGCTAGGCTGGTAGTCCGGGGTCACGTGCCAAAACACGTTGGCCCCGGAAACCAGCTTCACTTCCAAGCGGTTGGGCAAGCCTTCCCCGGAAAGCCGCAGCCTGAGGACAAAGTTGTCTGGCAGCTGGAGATCGGCATCCTGTTTGACCCCCACCCAACCGCCAAAGCCCTTGAAGTCGTAACGTAAAACCACCGGACAGGTGGCGGTTTGACTGAGCTGAGAAATGACCCCGTCAGATGCCACCGGCTGCCACAGGGTGGGCAGAAAGTTATGGAGGACCATTGCCAACGCTAGGCCCAGGGTCATTCCTTCAAGCCTCCCATAGTCAACCCCCGCACGTAGTAGCGTTGCAGGAAAGCGAACAGCACCAGCACCGGCGCCATGGTGAGCACGGCCCCGGCCATCATCAGCTCGGTGTCCTGGGTGTGCTCCCCGGAAAGCGTGGCCAGCGCCACCGGTAAGGTGTAAAGCTCATCGTCGCTCAGCACCACTAAAGGCCAGAGGAAGTCGTTCCAGGTGCCGATGAAGGTGAAAGCCGCCAGAGTCACCAGGATGGGGCGCATGAGCGGTAAGGCCACGCTGGTGAAAATCCGGGCTTCCGAAGCGCCATCCAGCCGGGCAGCATCCAGGAGCTCCTGGGGCAGGGAAAGGGTGTACTGCCGGACCAGGAAAATCCCAAACACCGAAGCTAAACCGGGCACCACCACACCCAAGAGCGTGTTGGTCAACCCCAGCCCCCGCAGAAGGAGGAACAGCGGCACCATGGCCACCTGTCCCGGGACCAGCAACAACAGGAGCAAGCCGGCAAAGAGCTTGTCCCGCCCGCGAAAACGCAAGCGTGCAAAGGCGTAACCCGCCAGGGCGTTGACCAAAACTGCCCCCACCGTGGCCCCGGTGGCCACCACCAGCGAGTTGCCAAAGGCGCGGGTAAGCTGCAGTCGCTTTCCAAGCTGGTGGTACTGCTGCAGGGAGGGTTTTTGCGGCAAAAGCGGCGGGGGCTCCCTTTGTGATTCGCCGGTTTCCATGAGCGAGACCAAAACCATCCAAACCAGCGGGGTGAGGATAGCCAGGGCCAAAAGAACCAGGAAAACGTGCAGCGCGACGCGAGGGATCAGGTTTCTCATGCCTTTTTCCTCTGCACCAGCCACAGCACCGTGCTGGCCGCGGCAATGATGAGGGTCAGCACCACCGCCACCGCCGCGGCGTAACCCAAGTTCCACCAGCGGAAGCCCTCTTTGTACATGTGCAAAACCAGGGAAAGCGTGGCGTTGTTGGGCCCACCTCCGCCGGTCATGACGTAGGGCTCGGCAAAGAGCTGGAAGTAGCCAATGACGGTGGTAAGCGAAACGAAAAGCAGGGTGGGACGCAACCCCGGCAAGGTCACGTGCCAAAAGATGCGAACCGCTGAAGCACCGTCCAGCTTGGCAGCTTCGTAAAGACTTTCCGGGATCGTACCCAAACCCGCCAATAACACCACCATGTTGGCCCCAAAGTTTTTCCAGGTGGCTAAAAGGATGATGGCCAAAAGCGCGTAGCGGGGATCCCCCAACCAAAACACCGGGCTTACCCCAAAAAGGCCCAACACCCGGTTGAGCAAGCCAAAGTCCGGGTGGTACAGATAGCGGAACACCACCGCTGCCGCCACCAGGGTCATTACCACCGGGGCAAAGTAAACCGTGCGAAAGAAACTGGGCCATACGGTAAGGCGGCTGGCCAAAGCCAGAGCAGAAGCCAACGCCAAGAGGATGGACAGGATTCCTCCGAGCAAAACAAAAACGGCAGTGTTTTTCAAGGCTTGCCAAAAAAGCGGGTTACCCGCCAGCTGGGAGTAGTTGGCAAAGGCCACAAAGCGCACGGTGGTTAGGTCACCAATGCCGTAGATGTCAAAGTCCGTAAGCGAAAGGGCCAAGCCCACCACCACCGGCAGCACAAAGAAAAGGCCAACAAGCAGCAAGGCTGGGGCCACAAACAACCAACCAGCTTGGTGCTCTTTCATGGTTTTCTCCGCGCTAAAAGCCATCGGCGCTTTTCCAGCATCCAGGAAGCCTCCTGATCCATCTGCTGAGCCACTTGCTGTGCCGAAGCTTGGCCGCGGATGCCGCTTTCCACCACTTCCCAGAGCCTCTGCATTAAGCGCTCGGATTCCGGCAAAAGCGGCAGCGGGCGAACGCGGTGGAGCTGCTGCCAGAAGGCTTGGGCCTGGGGATCCTGGTGCAGCTCGGGGTACTCCCAGGCGGCAAGCTGCGAAGGCAGGTCTCCGGTTTCCTGGAAAAAACGCCTCTGCACCGGCGGCTGGCTCAAATACGCCAAAAGCCGCACCGCCAGCTCTTTTTTGGAAGAGCGCCGGAAAACCACCAGCGAGGAGCCACCGGCCAGGGAAACGCCGGGGTAAGCGTTTTCCTGCGGTGCCGGCAGGGGGGCCGTGCTCCAGGACACCGAAGGTGGCATGCGGCGGCGGAACTCTCCCAGGTTCCAAGGACCGGTGATGTACATGGCATACCACCCGTCGGCAAAGCGCTGGTAGTAGTTGCCCACCTGGGCGTTGCCCAACACCGGGGCCAGGCCTTCGTGGAAGAGGCCCAGGTAAAACTCCAAGGCTTGGGTGAAGCTCGCTTCGGAAAACTTGGGCTCAGCCTTCGGGCTCACCAGGGTGGCACCCTGCTGCATGGCCAGGATCACCAGCTGCGCCCACTCGTCGGTGGGCAGGTAAATGGCAAAGGGGCAGAGGCCCTTTTGCTTCAAAGCCCGCATGGCCTTACGCCAGCTCTCCCAGGTCTTGGGTGGGGCGATAAAGCCAGCAGCGGCCAGGAGGTCCTGGCGGTAAAACAACACCCGGGTGTCCACGTACCAGGGGATGCCCCACACCACCCCCTCTACCACGTTGGTTTCCCAAATGCCCGGGAAGAAGTTTTTTGAACTCAAAACCGGAAAGCGGGGAAGCCACGGATCCAAAGGCTCCAGCACCTTGAGGGCGGCCAGCTCAGGAATCCAGGTGTTGCCCACCTGCGCCACATCGGGGGTGCTGCGCCCCACGATGGCGGTGAGCAGCTTTTCATGGGCGGCGGTAAAGGGGATTTGCTGCAGCCGCACGCGGACGCCGGGGTTTTCCCTTTCAAATTCCTGCAGGATTGGGCCGACAGCTTCCCCTTCCCTGCCCAGGGCCCAAAAGGTCAACACCGACGGGTCCTCTTTCCCGGTGCAGGCGGCCGCCAAAAGGGCCACTGCCAGCCACGCCGATCTCATGGTGCGTCCAGCCAGCCGCCGGTAAATCCGGCTTTTTTCAGCCCTTCCCGCAAAACCGGATCGCCGCGCATGAGCCGCCAGACCAGCTCCGAGCGGTAGTTTTCAATCATGATCACCATGGGCCCCTGGTCAATGCCCAGGTAATCGGTGTCGAACCACCCCACGTCCGGGACCACCCGCCCGTGGCGCACGGGCACCTGGGTAAACCGGAAGGTAGGGTTAAAAGCGTCCAGAAAACCGTAAGCTCCCCAAAGCCAGGGCCGGTAGCGCCGGTACAACGCTTCGGTAGCGGGCACCACCACTTCCGGGGCAAAGGGCAGGGAGCTCACCACCGCCGTGGGGCAAAGCGTTCCGTCATCCCGCACTTCGGTGTGGGAGGCCCCCCGGGCGGCGTAGGTGTAAAACCGCACTTGCCGACCGTTCACCTCCATCGTGACATCTGCGGGGCCATCGCAGGCGGAAAGGCCCCAAATGTTCTTGCTGTAATCTTGAAAGCCTTCGGGGTTGGCTTGGGCGTAGGCCCTTTGCGCAAGCACCGCCCGGCGGGAGTTTTCAAAGTAATCAATGCCTTTTTCGCGCATGAAGCCGTCGTAAATCCCACGGAAATCCACCCACAAATGGGAGTACTGGTGACCAAACAGCGGGGCAAAACCCACGTGCTCAAAACCGTAGAAGCTACCCCACCGGTAGGAGCTGGTCCACGCTTGCCAGGCCTCGGGGGCTACTGAATAGGTGGGGGACCCCAAGGCCAAAAGGTACACCACCATGGCTTCGTTGTACCCCCACCAATCGGCAGATAAAAAACCGGTTTCCGGTTTCCACCCCATGGCAATGCGAGGGGGCCGTGGTTGCATCCAACGCCAATCGGTGGCGTTGGTGAGTTGCTCCGCCAGCGTGCGGATTTCCGCTTCTTCCGGGGTGTCCTCTCGGAAGTAGCGGGCAGCAAAGCGAACGCCCATGAGCAAAAGCGCCGTGTCCACCGAAGAAAGCTCCACGGTGCCAAAGCGGGTGCCGCTTTTCATGTCCAAGAAGTGGTAGAAAAAGCCCTTGTAGCCAATGGTCCCGGAGCTTTCAGGGCCTTGCGGTCCATGGGCAAAGAAACGCAGGGTGGTTAAGGTGCGATCCCGGGCTTGGTCACGGGTGATCCAGCCCCGTTCCACCCCTATGGGGTAGCAGGTCAGGGCAAATCCTACGGCAGCAATGCTGGCAAAGGAAGGGGTGGGCCAGCGATCGGGAACCAGGCCGGTGGTGGGATCCGCAGTTTCCCAAAAGTAAAGGAAGGCCCGCCTCTGGACTTCTGCTAAAAGCGGGGAAAGCTGCACCGGCTGCAAGCGCCGATGTATCCCTCGGTCGGACGGATCGGTGGGTACCGCACAGGAGGCCAAGAGCAAAAGGCAAAGGGCTTGCCGCCGCAGGATCCCCATGGTTCAAGGATAGGGGAGGGCCCGGGCGGGCCCTCCCCTCCTTCTCCTAGAAGCTTACCCGCACACCAACCTGATAGCGCCGCGGGTTGAACTGGCACTCGCCCTTGCCGAAGGACGGGTTGCTTTCCCCGGCCGGCGGGATGAAGCCGGTACCCCAACCGGGGCACCCCTCGTTCACGTAGTTGAAGACGTTAAAGGCTTCCCCGGAAACGCCGAACCTCACCCCACCCACGCTGGGGCTCTCCCAGTCCAGCCGCAAATCCAGCGAGCGGTAGACCCACTCCTTGATGCCCAAGAAGCTGCGCTTTTCAAACCGGCCATCGCCAAAGCGAACCTTGAAGTTGTTCCACCCGGCGGAAGCATCGTAAATCGTGAACGGCGTACCGGAGCCCAAGGTGAGGATGCTGGAAAGACGGAAACCCCAAGGTAAGCCCACAGTACCGCTAGCCACCAAGCGGTGGCGCTCGTCGAAGTCTGCCGGATGCCAGTCGAAATCCTGAGGGGCTACGTAATCGAGGGCAAAGATGACCCCATCTGTGCCGGGGCCAAAGGCCTTGGCTTTGCCGTAGGTGTACGCAACGTTGGCACCCCAACGGGAGTCGGCAGTGTAGGGCTTGTCGAGAGTCAGGTAGAGGGCATCGTACTTGCTCTTGCGAGCCGTGGTGGTCTTGAAGGCGCGGGCGTAGCCCGGAATGGGGATTTGTCCGCTCCAGCGGTCGTTAAAGGTGGTGCCCGGCGGCAGGTCGGCGAAGATCCAAGCCATGAGGTTGTAGGTGCGGATCCCGGCGTAGGAGGCCCCTACCAGCCAGGAGCCCAGCTGCTGGCGCAAGCCCAGGGTCCACTGATCACTGCGGGGCGGTTTCATATCGTTGGCCACTAAGAACACCTCCGGACCCGGAGCTTGGCCCGAGCTGATGATTCCGGCAAGGCCTTCGGGTGTGGCGTACTCGGGCCGCCAGGGAATTGGGTTGGAGCACGCCCCTTCCACAAAGCAGAAGGTGTAGATCTTGTAGCTGTGGCGGTACTTTTCGTCAAAGATGTCGTTGAGCGCCACGCGATCGTAGTATTTGCCCCACCCGCCAAAAACAACAGTGGTGCCGTGACCGGAAGCATCCCAGGAAAAACCAAGCCGCGGCTGAATCATGCCTTTGTACGAGTCCCGTTTGGTGCCGTCAGTGGTGAAGCGGTTAAAGTCGAGAATTTCGTTCAAGCACCAGGTGGTTTTCCCACCTACGGGCTGGGAGTACGTGCGGCAAGCGTTTTGCATGGCGGAGAGCAGGCCGCTGGGGGTCTTCCACTTGTTGTTGAGCATGTTGGTCTCGTAGTCCCAGCGCAGACCCAGCGACAGCGTAAACGTCGGGCTCATGCGCCAATCGTCTTGCAGGTACACGCCGTACTGGTTGTTGCTAAAGGCCAACTTGGGGTCCCCAAAGCCCAGGCGGGCCAAGACCGGGTACTGCCAGTGCTCGGCTTCTCGGTACTCGTAGTAGCCGTTGGGGAACAGGGTCTTGATGATCGTGTAGTCCATGAAGTTGGCCGAAACGCCGGCCTTGGCGGTGTGCTCCCCACGGTAGGAGAAGTACGTGGTGAAGTCCTCGCGCAGGGTATAGCGGGTTTGCTTGAAGTCCTGGGAGGCGTCCTTGCTGCCGACGTCCAGAAGGCCAATGTAGTTTTGCCGAGGGGTGGAGCCAAAGGCCGAGGGGAACCACCGCAGTTCCTGCCAGGTGCCGGTGAGCTCGTTGAAGCTTTGGCTCCCCACCACCGCCGACCACTTCGTAACTAACGAGTCGCTGGTAATGCGGAAGCGCTCAGCGCCCTCCTCCACCCTTTGTCCGCCAAAGCCCCGCCGTTCGTCTTCGTCGCGGCTGTAATAGGAAACATCCACGGTGGAGCCAAGGTTGGGCTGCCAGGAAAGCTTGCCAAAGTAAAGGTTGGATTCATAAGGTGCTTTGACGTTTCCGGTGGCGTACTGGGACAAGCGGTTCTTCAGCTCCGGGGGCACGTTGGGGCTGTCCCAGAGCGGCCCGTGGAACACCTGGTTGAAGCGGTCTTGATCGTTTCGCTCATAAGCGAAAAAGAAGTGGAGCTTATCCTTGGTGATGGGTCCGCCCAGACTCAGGCCCCCCAACTGCCGCTTGTAATCCGGCTTGGAAAGCCCGCGTTCTTTGGAAAGCTTGTCCAAGGTCACCATGTCCTTGTCTTGATAGTAGAAAAAGGCATCGCCGCTGAAGGTATTGCCTCCCGATTTGGTGATAGCGGTGATCACCGCTGATGCCGATTTCTCGTATTCTGCTTTGTAGTTTTGGGTGAGGACTTGAAACTCCTGCACGGCATTTTGGGGGAATGGGTTACCCTTGGAGGCATCCTGCATGAAGGCGCCCCCTTCCATCATGTCGTTCTTGTAGGAAACCCCATCGATGAACGCGTTCACCTGTTTGGCGGAGGAAGCGCCGGCGCGGAAGTAACGGGACGAGTCCTCCCGGGGATCGACGTACACCCCCGGTGCCAGGGCGGCAAAGTTAATAAAGTTACGCTCTCGTTGAGGCAGGTAAACCAGCTGGTCGGGGCTGATGTTGGTGGCAATTTCCGGGCTTTTGATGTCAATGATCTTGCTGCCCACCACCGTAACTTCCTCCACAAAGAGCTGATCCACGGTGAGGCGGAAGTTGGCGGTGGCGGTTTGACCTAAGAGCACCTCCAAGGTTTGGCTTTCCGGTTTCATGCCGGACAAGCTGACCGTAACCTCGTACTTCCCCGGGGGCAAATTGGCCAGGAGAAACGTGCCGTTTTCCTTGGTCACGGCCCGGAAGGTAAAGCCCGAGGCTAAGTTCTTGGCCTCCACCGTAGCACCGGGCAAGGGCAGTCCCTGCTCGTCGCTCACCTTCCCGGCAAGGGAAGCGGTGGTGACCTGGGCCAACGCTGGACCGGCAAGGACCAGCGGTAGCACCAACGTAAGGGCTAGGGTTGCGCGTTTCATACGTCTCCTCCTTTCTTTGCGGGACCTAGGGATTCCCGCGGAACTGCTCGGAAATGGTCGGCCACGGACCTCACGGTTGCTCCTTGGGTGGCGCTGTGCTGCGCCGCACCACCAAGCGGGTGGGAAGTAGCACGCGTTGGGGCTGGGGGTGAGGTGGGCTTGCCGCCACCAGCTCCACTGCCTTCCGTCCCAACTCCTCCGCTCCTGCTGCCACCGTGGTGAGCGGCGGGTTCACCAGGCGGGCCAGGGGGATGTCGTCAAAGCCCACCAGGGAGATTTCTTCGGGCACGGCAACGCCAAGCTCGGCTAAGCGCAGCAGCAAGCCAATGGCGCTGGCGTCGTTGGCGGCAAAAATGGCTGTGGGTCGGGGCTTTTGCGCCAAAAAAAGAGGCGCGGCTTCGTAGCCGCGCCCTTCCGTGAAATCGCCGGGGAGTTCCACGGCGACCGCGCCTGGCGTTTGGCGAATCACCGAGAGGAAGGCGTGTCGCCGGGCCTGGGCATCGAGGTTGGTTTCGGGTCCTTGAAGGTGCCCGATGACTCGGTGGCCGAGGCTCACCAGATGACGCACCGCGGCTTCCGTTCCGGCCACGTTGTCCAAAGCCAGCGAGGGGTGGTGCGGGTCCTCGGCCCCCCCCAAAAGGACCACAGAGGTGCCTTCAGGAATCGCCGAAAGGAGTCCATCCCTGTGCACTTCCGGCCACATGAGCACGATGCCGTCAACCCGCCCGCGGGTGGCACGGAGGGTTTTCCTCACCTCTGCCGATTCGCCGTGAAACCCAGAAACCAAGAGGTGAAACCCAAACTCGCGGGCAGCAAGCTCGGCGCCTTTGAGCAGCTGGGAGTAAAAATCGCCGGACACCTCCGGGAGGATGAAGGCCACGGTGTTGGTCCGCCGTCGCACTAAGCTGCGGGCGGCCTCGTGAGGGGTATAACCCAAAGCGGCTACCGCGGCGAGAACCCGTCTTTTCTTTTCTTCGCTCACTAAAGCTGAGTTGTTCAGGACCCTTGAGACGGTAGCAAGTGACACGCCAGCACGCGCAGCGACATCCCGGATAGTAGGCTCCCGGCGCTGAGGAGGGCGACCGGTGCGGGCTTTGGGGCGTTGGGCCACGGCGGCTCCATGAAAACGTTTTCATCCCCAATCTAGTGCTTGCCCCTTGGGTTGTCAAGGCCTTTGAAAATCTCAGGAGGTCCTTATGAAGATCGGCCGAAAATACGTAAATTGGGGTCGCTACGAGGATTTCCCAAGCCTCACGAGCGTAAAGGCCAACGTAACCCTCGGGAGCTGGGGCCAGGTGTCTTTGGGAACGGGGGCTTGGGTGGGCAAACAATAGCCCTCCACGCGGACCGTGAGGCGCGAGCCCACAAACGGCCAGGGGTGGAGGCGGAAGAGGTTGGGGCCGGCGGGGATGAGCTGGAGGGAGGCCGGGCCCTCTTTGAGCGGCACTTCGGGAATCTCCCACCGCGTTGGGGGGCGCAAAAGGTAAATCGCCAGCGCGTCCACTACCCGCAGGATGTGGCGGTTTACCTCGTCCTGGCCTGTGGCCAGGATTTGCCGGAAACGCGGCTCATGGACCAGTTGCTCCCGGAGCCGTTGCAGGTGCTGGCGAAGCTCGAGCACAAACTCTTGGTGCTGGTTTGGGGAGTAGGTTTCCGCCAGGTGCAGCACGTGGTGCCCCACCAGGTACTCCACGTAGCGACCCCGCTGGGCGGCGTGGGCGAGGCTTTCTCGCCAGAGCTTCTCCCGCTCTTCCCCCGAAGGCCACGTTTCAAACCCTTGCGGTCCTTGGGCTTCATCCCATTGCGGGTGCTGGTCCCAGTGGTCCCAGCCCGCATCGTGGAGCAGCGCCGCGGCCAGGACCTCGGCCCGGGGGGAGGGGCGTGGGGTGATGCGGTTACCCCAGTGTTCCGCCAGCTGGAAGGCCAAGAGAGCGTGGGCGGATTGGGTCACGAGAACCAAACCATCGGCAGTGGACCTCACGATCATTCGCTGGGCTCCTCCCTGCTTTTCAAACCCCACGGCGGCTGGGGTTGCGGCGCTCGGGTGGGCGTGCGCAGGGCAAGGGGACGTTGCGCCTGCGGGGCCACCAGGCCAACGACCAGGTCGGCCACGTTGGTGCCGGTGGGGCCGGTGATGATGGCTTCGGGAAGATCGGCGAAAAATCCCCAGCTGTTGTTTTCGGCAAGCGCTTTTTGGGCGCTTTTACCGCGCTTGGCGGCACGGGCCACGGTAAAGCCGTCCACCACCGCACCGGCTGCCGGGGAGGTGCCGTCAACACCGTCGCTGCCGGCGGCCAGCAGGCACCGGTGGCGGTGGCCGGAAAGCCCCACCGCGGCGGCTAGGGCCAGCTCCAGGTTGCGCCCGCCGCGCCCTTCCCCTGAAACGCGCACGGTGGTTTCACCCCCCGCCAGGATCGCCGTTCCCGGAGCTGCGTTCACAAGCAAGGCCGCCAGCACCCGGCCCACTTCCCGCGCTTCCCCCCGCAAGCGGCGCGTGAGGATCCGCGGCCGGAAGGCTTCGCTGGCCAAAGTGGCGGCCATGGCCTCCAGCGCCTCCCGGTTAGAACCCAAAAGCGCGGTGGCTTTGCCGTTCAGGCGCGGGTCCCCGGGCTTCGGGGTTTCGCTTTCCGGGCTTTGCAGCGTGTGGACCACCTGGGGGAAACGGGACTCCAGGCCAAAGCGCCGCAGGACGGCCAGAGCGTGGGCAGCGGTGGTGGGGTCCGGCACCGTGGGCCCTGAGCCCACAATGGCCAGGTCGTCCCCGGGCACGTCGGAAAGCACCAAGGCCAAAAGCGAAGCCGGGCAAAGTGCGGCCAGCCGACCCCCAAAGAGCATCCCCAGGTGCTTGCGCACGGTGTTGAGCTCGGCAATGGTGGCGCCGGCGGTCATGAGCTCCCAGAGCAAGGTGTCCACTGTGGTGGTTTCCAGGCCGGGAAGCGGCGCCATTAGCAGGGCGGAACTACCGCCGGAAAGCAACAGCAAAAGGCCGTCCTCGGCGGTAAGGGCGGCAACGGCAGCGGCTATTTCCCGGGCGTTGGCCAGGTTTTCTTGCGAGACCCGGGGGTGGCTTCCGTACTTTGCGTGCGGCGCCACCGAAGCGGGCACCGGGGCCTGGTGCGGCACGTAAACCCACAGAGCATCCGGGCGGCGCAAGCTGTGGGTGAGAAAGGCTTCCGCCAGGGTGCCGCCTGCCTTGCCCACCGCCAGCACCGCAAGCTTCCCCGGGGGTTCCAGCACGTGCTCCCCGAAACCCAAGCCCCGGGGGGTAAAGGTCAACTGCCGCATGAGGGTACGCGGGTGAACCGCCTCGAGACCCACGGCGAGAACCTCGCGGGCAAGCTGGGCCAGAGGGGTCACGGCTTTAAGTGGAGGAACTCCTCCATGTGCTGGGTGAGGATGGTGCGGGTTTGCGGGTCGGCCAAGCTCAAGCGGTACTCGTTGATGATCATGACCTGCATGCGCAGCCATTCCTGCCAGCATGGACCACACACCGATTGCTGCACCTTTTCCCCCAGGCTCCCGGGCATGGGAGGGGCAGGCATGGGCTCACTTACGGTTCCACAACGGCGACAGGTAATCGGCACGGCTCCCCCTTTCTCCGCGTAGAATAGCTGGGCATGGGCGGCTTGGTAAGGGGGCAAAAACCGAAAGCGGTGCTGGTGGACGTGGGTGGCACGCTTATTGAAGCAGTGCCGTCACCTCCGGAGGTGTACGCCGAAACGCTGTCCCGCTACGGCCCTGCGGTTTCCCCAGCGGAGGTAGCACCGGTTTTCACCGAGGTGTGGCAGGAGATGACCCAGGAGCACCCACTGGGCCTGGACCGCTACCACCTTTGGAAGGGTGGCGAGCGGGCGTGGTGGGGGGCTTTTCTGCGGCGGGTGCTGGAGCGTCTCCACCACCCCGCCCCTTGGCAGGAGGTTTTGGATGAGCTTTTTGCCACCTTCGCCCGCCCCGAGCGGTGGCGGGTTTACCCCGAAGCGTTCCCGGTGCTCAAGAAGCTAAAGGAAAATGGGGTCAAAGTCGGTGCGGTTTCCAACTGGGATTCCCGGCTGCCCCAGCTTTTGCATGGCCTGGGGCTTGCCCCGCTTCTGGACGTGGTGGTGGTTTCCGCTTTGGAAGGGGTGGAAAAGCCAAACCCGGAAATCTTCTGCCGGGCCCTGCAGCGGCTGGGTGTGAGCGCCGCGGAGGCCACCCACTGGGGCGATTCGCCTTTGGACGATTACCGGGGGGCGCAAGCCTGCGGGATCTTTCCGGTGCTCATCGATCGTCACGGTTTGTTCTTTGACTCCTACGTCCGCGCCAGCCACCTGGGGGAGGCCTATGAGCTCGTTTTCGGTTAAAGCCGTGATTCTGGCGGGGGGCTCCGGCACCCGCTTTTGGCCCTTTTCCCGCAGCTCGTTGCCAAAGCAGCTGCTCCCCCTGGTGGAGGGCCGCTCGCTGTTGCGCATGACCGTGGATCGCGTGCTGCCCCTTTGCGGCCGGGAAGGGGTGACGGTGGTTACCGGTAAGGGCATTGCCGAGGCGGTAAGGCAGGAGCTTCCCGAGCTTTCCCCGGAGCAGTTTCTGATAGAGCCCTGCGGGCGAGACACCGCTGCCGCGGTAGCGTGGGCTGCCTGGCGGGAGCTGGCAGCAGGGGGAAACCCCGTGCTTTGGGTCTTGCCCGCCGATCACTGGGTTGGCGATGGGGAAGCTTTTCGTCGTGTTCTCAGCGCTGCCGCGGAGCTGGCGGTGGAATCCGGCGGCTTGGTGACGGTGGGCATCCTCCCCACCCGACCGGAAACCGGCTACGGCTACCTGGAGCTGGCCGAAGAGACGGGCGAAAGAAACGGCGTTCGGTGCTTTCGCGTGCGGCGTTTTGTGGAAAAGCCGGACTTGGAAAAGGCCATGGCCTTCCTTGCTGCCGGTTGCTACCGCTGGAACGCCGGGATCTTTGCCTTTACCGCGCAGGCTCTGGCGGAGGCTGTGCGGAAGCACCTGCCGGAGCTGGCCCGGGGCCTGGACGCCATGCTGGCCGATAGCCGCCACCGGGGTGAGACCGGGGCTGTCTCCCAGCATTACCCGTCTTTGCCGCGGATTTCCATTGATTACGGGGTCATGGAAAAGGCCGACAACCTGTGGGCGGTGGACGGTGCCTTCCCCTGGCACGATGTGGGTTCCTTTGCCAGCTTTGCCGAGATCCTGCCCAGGGGTGAAGCGGGGGTGAGTTTGGGTCCGGTGGTGGCCATGGAAACCCACGACTGCGTGGTGCTTTCCCGGGGGCCGCTGGTGGCCACCCTGGGGGTTCGGGGCCTGGTGGTGGTGGCCACCGAAGATGCGGTGCTGGTGACCACTGTGGAAAACGCGCAAAAGGTCAAGGCGCTGGTGGCGGAGCTGGAGAAGCGGGGTCTAAGCCATTTGCTTTAAGGCTTCAGCAGTTGTTCACCACCAGGTAAAAGTCCTCGGCGGGGGCAAGGTCAACCACCTTGCGCACCACCACTTCCCCCTGGTAATTCACCGCTTCGATCACGTGACGTCCGTAGCCAATGTCGCTAAAGGCGCGGTCGGAGCCGGCTTCCACCGAGAGGACTTCCTGGCCATCGACGAAAACCGTGACGTCGCAGGGGCTCTCGTTAACCACGATAAGGTCGCTCTTGTCGTCCAGGATGTCGGAGCCGCAACCGACAAGCAAAACCATGACCGCCGCCAGGAGCCCCCGTTTCATGCTAGCCACTAGAGTACTGCAGTTCGCCCACCGCGGCAACGGCCTTTACCGCGCAAGGCATTCGTGGTAAAAGGTGTTGTGCGCGGAAGCGCCGGGGGTGTGCAATGACGCGAAAAACCCTTGGTTTGTTGGTGGCGGGGTCGCTGTTTCTCTGGGGTTGTGAAAAAAAGCTCATGGTTGGCGTGGTTTTGCCGGAAACCGGACCGGCGGCTGTGTACGGGGCGTCCATCAAAACCGGGGTCAAGCTGGCCTTTGACGAAGCAAAGGCCACGCAAAAGCTGCCCCCGGGCCTGGTGGTGGAGTACCGGGATTCCGGTTCCGACCCGGCCAAAGCCGCAGCTTTGGCCGATGCCCTGTACAAGGCCGGGGCCTTGGCCATTGTGGGCGGGGTCACCACCTCGGAAGCCCAGGCCATGATCCCCATTGCCGACAAGCGGGAAAGGGTCCTTATCTCGCCCTCCGCTTCTGCACCGCAGCTGGCGCGCATGAGCGTGTACTTCTTCCGCGTTTACCCCTCGGACGACCTGGAAGGGGCCAAGGCCGCGGCTCTCATCACCACCACGCTGTCCAAGAGAAAGGTGCTCGTGGTGCAGGAGGACAACCCCTACACCCGGGGGCTTTTGCCGGTTTTCCTGGGACAGCTGAACTCGGCCCGCGGCACGGTGGTGGGGACGGTGGTGGTGGGTGAGGCAGGTTGGGAGCAAAAGCTGCGCGACAGCTTGACCGCCCTGCAACCGGAGGTGGTGTACATCTGCGGCTACGGCGACGCCATCCTCAACGCCGTTTCGGTGATCCGCGGTGCCGGTTTTGCCGGCAACATCGTCACCACATCGGCGATCAACACCGCTACCCTCTTGCAAAAGGGCGGAAAGCTCCTGGAGGGGGTCTATTTCCCCTTGGCTGGCTTGGACCTGGCCACCACCCAGGAACCCACCCACACCTTTGTGAAGCGCTACCACGAGGTGTACAACTTGCTGCCCGATACCTACGCCGCGCATGGGTACGATGCGGCGCTGGCGCTCATTTACGCTTTGGAAGGACAGCCTCCGCGCTCCGGGCGGGATATCCAGCTGCGCTTGAAGGGGCTGGGGGAGCGTCGGGGTGTGACGGGTCCCCTGGCCTTTGACGATTACGGCAACATCAAGCACTTCCCCCACAGCTACTGGGTCCGTGATGGCAAGGCCGAGGACTACGACCAGTACTTGGAGCAAAAGGAAGCTGAGCTTCGCCGGAAGCTCTTGGAACTGGCCACAGGTGGGGGCCAGTAGCCGGTGACGGCGGCGGTACGCCAGCTTATTGCCTCGCTTTACAAAAAACGGGCCCTGGTTTGGGTGTTGGTGGGGCGGGAGCTGAAAGCCCGCTACCGCGGGACGGTGGTTGGCTACTTCTGGTCCTTGCTCAACCCGTTGCTGTTGCTTTCCGTGTACACGGTGGTCTTTACCTTCGTGATCCCGGCGCGGGTGGCCAGCGCCGCACCCTACCCGCTCTTCCTGTTTGCCGGGCTTTTACCCTGGGTGTTCTTCACCGGGGCGCTTTTGGATGCCGCGGTGGTGCTGCCGGATAACGGGCCGCTTTTGAAGAAGGTCATGGTGGAACCTGAGGTTTTCCCGGCGGTGACCGTGCTCTCCCACGCTGTGCACCACCTTTTGGCGCTGCCGGTGCTGCTGGTGGGGGTGGTGCTGGCCAGCCTCATCCTGGGACATGCCTTCCCCTGGACGCTTTTCCTGCTGCCGGTGGTGGTGCTTCTGTGGCTCACCACGATTTTCGGCTTGGCCATGGGGGTGGCGGCTTTGGCCGTGCACTTCCGGGACCTCAAGGACCTCCTCCACAACATCTTTACCCTGTGGTTTTTCCTCACGCCCATCATTTACACCGCGGACGTGGTGCCGGCGGGGGTGCTGCGGCGGCTGGTTCTGGCCAACCCCATGACGCCGCTGGTCACCGCCTACCGGCTGCTGGCGGTGGAAGGCCAGCTCCCCACGGTGGCCACCTGGGGGTGGTGCGTGCTTGTGGCGTTGGTTTCGCTGCTTTTGGGTTGTTGGGTGTTTGGCCGGTTGCGGGAAGGCCTGGCGGAGGCGGTATGAGCCGCGAGGCCCGGGTGGTGGTGGACGGCGTCAGCAAGACCTACAGCCTGAGCTCCACCCGCGGCAAGCTGCATTCGCTCAAAGGCGCTTTGCTGCACGGCCAGGTCTGGCGAAAGCTTGCGGAGCAGGAAGGGTTTGAAGCGCTTAAAAACGTAAGCTTCACCCTGGAGCCCGGGGAGACCCTGGCGGTCATTGGGCCCAACGGCTCCGGAAAGTCCACGCTGTTGAAGCTGGTGGCCGGCATCCTCCGTCCCACCCGGGGCACGGTCACGGTGCGGGGAAGGCTCACGGCGCTCATCGAGCTGGGTGCCGGCTTCCATCCGGAAATCTCTGGACGCGACAATGCCATCATCAACGGCATGCTTTTGGGGCTTTCCCGCAAAGAAATCGAGGCCAAGCTGCCGGAGATTTTGGCCTTTGCCGGTCTTGAGGAGTTTGCCCACGAGCCGGTGAAGACCTACTCCTCGGGGATGTTCGTGCGCTTGGGGTTTGCGGTGGCCACCGCGGTGGAGCCGGACATCCTGGTGGTGGACGAGGTTTTGGCGGTGGGCGATGAGCTTTTCGCCCATCGTGCTTTGGATCGGGTGGCGGAGTTGCAGCGCCGGGGTTGCGCGGTGCTGCTGGTGACCCACGACCTGGCCCTGGCGGGAAAGCTGGCCCATCGGGGCTTGTACCTCAACCGCGGGGAGGTGGTTTTCTTGGGCCCGGCAGCGGCGGCGGTGGCCCGCTACCGCTCCGATGTGGCCAGCACGGAAGCCGGGGAAGCCGTTTCCCAGGAAAAGGGCAAACGTTGGGGCAACCGCGACGTGGAGCTCACGGCGGTGGAACTGGTGGATCGCGAAGGCCGGCCGCTCAAGATGGTGCGCAGCGGTGAGCCGGCAGCCATTCGCCTGAGCTACAAAGTCCACGTGCCCAAGGAAGACTTCGTGTTTGGCATTGCCATTCACCGGGAGGACGGCACCCACGTTTTCGGCACCAACACCCATTTGGACGGCCTCACGCCGGAAGCCCTGGCAGGCCAGGGCAGCATCAGCATCGTGTTTCCCTCCTTGCAGTTGGCCCCGGGACGTTACCGGGTGGATGCGGCGGTGCACAGCGTGGCCGGACTGGCTTACGACTACGTCTGCGAGGTCTTGGATTTTCTGGTTACGGCGCCGGTGCCGTGGCCGGGGTGTTACGCGCCCGAGCACCGGTGGCTGCCCGCCGGTCCGCGCTTCGCCAATAAAACCACGTAAGGCCGAAAAACAAAGGCCCCAAAGCCCCCAAGACGTAAGGGCTTGTCTCCAGCCGAAGCTCCACCCGGTGGTTCCCGGCGGGGACAGCTATGGCCAGGCGCGCGAAGTTGGCCGGGACCACCGGTACGGGTTGGCCATCCACGAATGCCTTCCAGCGGGAAAGGTAGTTTTGCTGCACTACCAGCCAGGTGCGTTGGTGGGCTTGCACGCGGAAACGGCGGTGATGGGGGGATCCTGGTTCCTCGCTTACCTGACCACCGGCAGTGCTTAGGGGTGTGGCAATCCCTGCCAACGTCACATCGGCACCGGGGACGAAGCTTTCGGCGGTGAGCCAAGCCACCGCTTGCTCCAGGTTTTCGGCGGGGAAAAGCCGTTGGGCCAGGAAAACCTCGGGGGCAAAGCGAGGCGCCGGGCAAACCGCCACTCCCCCCGCTTTTTGGCAAGAAATTTCGGGGATCTCTTCATTGAAGACTGCCGCCTGGGCACCCAGCGCGGCGGCCAGGCGGAGCTTTTTCTCCGGGAGCATCTTCTCGGCGTACGCCGCCAAGACCTCCCCTCGGATGGGCTCCAAGCCGTCGGGACCCCGGGCCAAAACGTAGGAAAGCCCGTAAGCCATGCCGTAGTCGGGGAGCAAGGCGTCGCGGAAGGCCAAGGTGCGGGCGCGAGGGGAAGAAGCAGAGCCCGGCGCTTGGGCCCAGGAAACGAAGGCGGCCCCCTGGGGAAGGGCCTTTACGGCTGCAGGCGGCTCGGCCCAGAGCTTGGTGGGGCTTACCACGTGAGTTGTAAAGAAAAGCGGCCACTGTGCCGCAAGAAAGGCAAAAACCGCCAGCGCGGTGGGGCGGGAAACCGCCAGCGCCAGCAAGGGCAATGCGTTGGTGAGCCCATCGAGGAGCAGGCTTTGGCGAAGCACATCGGCGGGAGTTTGTTGCAGCAAAGATGCAGAGGCCGGGTAAAGCACAGACAGCGCGCTCCGAGAGGCTTCGGGGAAAAAGCCCGGGATCAGCAAAACAAGGGCAGCTCCCAGCAGAGCCCATGGGCGGCCATGGGTGTTTTTTCGTTGCTCGAAGCCGAAGGCCACCAACGGGGTGGCGGCAAGCCACGAAAGCTGCAATCCCTTAATGGCGAAGCGGGCCAGCTGGCCCCCCGGCAGGCGGATGAGAAAAGCCCGCACCGGCTCCCAGGCCGGGAGGAGCGCCACAATCACACCGAAAACCAGCACCCAAAGCCAAAACCGCTGCCCTTTTCCACGGCGGATTCCGGCCCAAACCAGAGCAGCGGTTCCAGCACCCACGAAGAGGAGGGGGTAGTAGCGTTGCCAGGGGAAGGAAGGGGCGGCCCAAAAACCGGACGTGGCATCACCCAGAGGTTCTCCCAAAAGGCGGGGGAAGAAAAGCTCCACAAAACGCCGGGGAGCCAAACAGTCGGCGGCTAAAGCCTCGGGGCTTACCCCCAGGGATCCCCGCACGGTTTCCGAGAAAACCGCCAGAAGCGGCAGCAGAACCGGCAGGGCCACCAGGAGGAAACCCAAAAGCAGCAGTAAGACTGCCTTAAAGGACCGCCGCTGGGTCAGCATCAGCGCCCCGGCAAGCCCGAAACCCAAGGCGGCGGTGACCGGTTCTCCGGCCAGAAAACTGACCCCCAAAAGCCCTCCCGCACCCAGGGCTTGCAGGTTTTGCTGTTTTTTCTCCGCAAGCAAAAGGCCCAAAGCCCAGGGGAGCCAGGAAAAGGACGCCAGGGCGTTGGGGAAGGTGGTGAGCGAAAACGCTATACCGCCGGTGCCCACGATGAACGCCGAAGCCCAGGCCGCTTCCCCCTCGGTGCCGGTCTTCCTGGCCAGGTACGCCAGACCCGCCAAAAGCCAAAGGTGATGGGCCGCCAAGAACACCACCATGGCCTGGGAAGCAGGGAGCAAAAGGAACAAAAGCGTCCCCGGGTAGGCTGCCTGGGTGTTGGGGTCGGCCCAGAGGGGTCTGCCCCCATTGGCCTTGGGGTTCCAGAGGGGAAACCAGCCGTTTTTGACCTGCCGGGCCCACTCCGCCCGCCAGGGGAGGTGGGTGGCCCCCAGGTCGCGGGTGACCAGGGTGCGACCGGAAAGGAGCAGGGAAAGCCAAACCCCGGCGCACAGGACAAACGCCCATCGCCAGCTTCGCACCTGCCCAGTGTAACGGTCCTTCAAGCCGCCGACTCACCCCGGGGAGCAGGAGCCATGGGTTTTCCGCAAACCAAACCGGAAGCCAACAGGGCCGGAACCGGCACCGCTAAAACCCGCTGTAGGGAGTTGGCCAGCCACCAGGGAAGGGGGTGGGGTCCGGCTACGTAGACCAGCGCCAGCCCGAGGAAAAACCAAAAGCTCGCCTTCGCCAACGGCGTATGCCCCCAGCTTGCAAAAACCGCCAAACCAAAGGCCAGCACAGCAAGGCAAGCTTCAGGCCCGGCTTGGAGCAAGGCGGAAGGCAGCTGCAGAACCCTAGGAACCAACCGTTCCCAAGCGAGCTCCGCAACACCCCTGCCCGGAACGGTGCGGCTGGCCCACAAAGACCAGCCAAGAGCAGGCAGCAAGGCGAGCAAAAAGGCCAGGCGCTGGGATTTCTCCCACCGTCGCCAGCCAGCAGCTCCCAAGCATGCCAGCCACAGCAGTCCTTCCCCTTTGGCCAGACCCAGGAGGCTGAAAAGCACCCAAAGGGCAAGCGTCGAAGGGCCGAGTTCCGATGCCGTGGCCACCACCGCGCTGGCCAACAGAAGCGCCAAAAGGGGCTCGGCGTAACCCGAAAAAAAGGGGCGAAAGAGCACCGGCGCCAGAAGCCCCAAAGCCCATGCCAGCCAGCGCTGCCACAGCTGCCCGCGGAAGGCCAAGCTCCAGCCAGCACCGGCCAGCCCCACCCGTAAAAGCGCAGTCCAGATGCCCGCTGCCTCCTCAGCGCTATTCCCCAGGTGCATACCAAAGGCCAGCAGGGTGGGCCAAAGGGGAGGGTAGTGGGGGTTGGCAAAGGCCACCTCGGGGTTGGCAAGCCAGACGCCATCGATGCCGCCGAAGGCGGCGAAGACCTTGGCCTTTAAGCCCCACTGGTAACGGAAGTCCCAACCCCATGCCGGCAGTTGAGAAAACACAGCTAGAGCCAAAACCGCGGCAACGGCGTGCCCCGGTCTTGATCGCAGCGCCCGGCCCAAGGTACCTGCCCGCGAAATAGTAAGCGTCAACCCAACGAGGAGGGGAAGGACCGCCAGCCACGGCTTCCAACGAACACCGATCAGGGCCAAAAGCAGAAACCACCCTCCGCAGGATGCCACGGCACCCACCACGGCTTGCCAGAGGGTCGGTTTGCCTTTTTCGGCCAGCGCAGCCCACCCCCACCCAGAAAGCAGCAAGAGCCCGGCCAGGATCATGGGCTTTTCTCCCCCCGCCCCAGGGTCCACCCACCCTCCTGCCAAACGGCGTGCCCCGGTGAAACCGTCCCGGGAGCTGCCAGGAACCAAAAAGACTTGGGGCCATGCTCGGCGGCCAGCGTCCACCGCACCTGCGGGAACTGCCAGTAAAGCTCCATAAGCACCCACTGTTTTTGTTTCGGATCGAAATGCGGCGGAAGCACTACCGCCACAGCTTCTCCGGCGGGCAAGGGTGCTTTCGAAAGCGGCGCCAAGTTACCAAGCCACACCGGTTTCTGCGGGCCTTTGAGCCACCCCGAAAGCTCCCCCAGGCCCACCGCCAGTAAAGCGACCGCGAGTCCTGTCGCCAGTCGGTTGCGGAAAATCACGGCTACCATCGTACCCTGGCGCAGGGAGGGCGTGAGCACGCTGTGGGCTAGCGGTTTGCCGGGCTCGCCACCTGGAACTGCTCCTGTGGCCACAGGCCCCAGCGGTGCAAGGTAAACTTGAGGCAGAGCTTGAGGATGGCAAGACCGTACCCCACCGAAGGCCAAAAGCCGATTTGCGAGGCCTCGGGAAAGTAGCGGGTGGCAATGGGGATTTCCTCAATGTGCATGCCGGCCAGGGCCCCCTGGGCAATGATCTCCGAGTCAAAAACCCACCCGTCGGAGTTTTTTTCCAGGGGCACCGCCTCCAGGTAACGCCGGCTATAAGCCCTGAGCCCCGAGTGGTACTCGGTGAGGGAAAGGCCGAAGAAAAGGTTTTCGATGCGGGTGAGGAGCAGGTTACCCAGGTACTTCCACCACGGCATGCCCCCTTCCTTCGCCTTTCCCCCTAAGATGCGGCTGCCGAAAACCGCGTCGCACCGGCCTTCCCGAAGGGGCGCCACCAGCTGGGGGATGACCTTCGGGTCGTACTGGTGGTCGGGGTGCACCATCACCACGATGTCGGCGCCCCGAGCCAGAGCATGGCGGTAGCAGGTCTTCTGGTTGCCCCCGTAGCCGCGGTTTTCCGGGTGCACGACGACTTCCAGCCCTAGCTTATGGGCGAGGCTCACGGTTTCGTCGGTGGAGGCGTCGTCCACCAGAATGACCTCGTCCACCACGTCCCGCGGGATGTCGGCCACGCACGCCTCCAGGGTGCGGGCGGCGTTGTACGCAGGCATGACCACCGTGACCTTCATGAGGGCCTCCGGGCTTCGACGGCCAGCTGGTAAGCCCAGAGGGTAGGCCAAAGCTGCGCTGCCAGCGCCAGGCATTCGAAAAACCCCCGCAGGGGCCAGCGGGCGCTGGGCGGGAAGACCAGCGGTAGAGGTGGCGGCAGGCCGTGAACCCGCTGCACCTTCAGCCCTGCCTCCCGGAGAAGTCGCAGCAGGGAAGCCTTGGTAAAAAACCGCAGGTGGGTGCGGTCCAGGATGCCGCGGTCGCGGTATTCGAAGACCCCGAAAAGCAGCGACACGCGGCAGCCTACAAAAGCTACGTTGGGCACGGTGATCAAGAGCTTACCCTCCGGCCGCAGAGAGGAAACCAAGTGCTTAAGGACCACCAGCGGCTCCCGCAGGTGCTCCAGCACATCGCCGCAGAGGATCACGTCAAAGGGAGCCCCCGGCAGGGGCGGCAGGGTCTCCAGGTCAGCTACCAGAAGCTCGCGGTAAAAGGCGGCAGCGTGCTGAGCTTGGATGGGGTCCTTTTCGATGCCGAACAGCTCATGCCCCTGGGAGGCAAGCTGCCGGCCCAGAAAACCGTTCCAGGTCCCCACGTCCAATACCCTCGACGGTGGCCTGCCCACCCGTTCCACCAGCCAGCGGTGGGAGGAGTGGGGGAAGTCCTTGAACACGTAACCTGCTGACGTCATCGGCCCCGCCCGAAACTATACACTGAAGTGGTGGAGACGAAGTTTCAGCGATTCGGGTGGCTTCCTTCCGCGGTGGGGTTTGCCGCCATCCTTTGGGTTTTGCCCTTTTGGCCCGCCTTTGTGAGCCCCAACGAATGGCCCCGGGTGTACCAAGGCCTAGCTGTGGTGCATCGGGGCTCGCTGGCGGTGAACGAAGAGGTGGGCGAGTGGGGCGCCTGCGAAGACCTCAGCTCAGCGGAAGGCAAGCTTTACCCTAACAAAGCCCCCGGGCTTTTGCCGCTGTTGCTGCCCGCGGCGGGTTTGGCCCACGTGGTGGCCCACGGGCCCGGCGAGCTGCGGCTGGCCTACCTTGTGGGGCGGATTCTGGCTTCTGGCCTCCCCTGGCTTTTCGCTTCGTTGCTTTTGGCCCGGGAGCTGGGCCGTCGCTGGGGTGAGGCGGGGACGCTGGTGGCTGGAACTTTGGTGCTGGCCACGCCCTGGCTTCCAGCTGGTGCCCTTCTTTTTTCTCACGCTCTGGCGGGAGCTTGCCTTTTGGCCGGCTTGGTGCTGCTTTCGCAACACAAATCGCTGCTTTTCGCTGGCCTGCTTTTGGGTTGGGCGGCGGTGAGCGAGTACCCCACGGCTTTGGTGGGGCTTTTTTGGCTCGTCATTAGCAGTTGGCGCGGGCGATGGAGGGTGTGGCCGGCGTGGCTAGGCTTTGCTGTGCCTTTGGCTTTGCTGGCCGTTTATAACTGGGTTTGCTTCGGCAGCCCCTTTGTGCTTTCCTCAGCCCGAGAGCTTTACCCGCAGTTTTCCGCCTTAAGCCAGCAGGGGTTTTTCGGCATTGGCTGGCCTCGGCTTTCAAACTTTTGGCTTTTGCTCTTTTCCCCGCAGCGGGGCATGCTCTTTTGGGCTCCCTTTTTGCTTTTGGGGCTTTTACCGCGAAAGGAGCCGCTTTGCCTGGAGGCTTGGGTAGGGGCTTTGGCGCTTTTGGTGCTCCTGTCCGGCTATCCCAACGCCCACGGTGGCTGGTTTCCGGGCCCCCGCTACCTCATCTCGGTTTTCCCGCTGTTGGCGGTGGGAGCAGCGGGAGCTCTCGCTTTCCGTTGGCACCTCCCGTGGGTGCGGGGGGTGGCACTGGTGGCGTTTTTCCTGGGCTTGCCAGCGGCCTGGCTGCCGCTTTTCACGTTCCCCTTTTCCCCTCCGGAGTTTCCCCTGGCTCCGGTGACCTTCCACTGGCCCCTGTTGCAGGCTGGAACCTTCATGCCTACCCTGGCTTCCGGAGGCTTTGGTTTGTGGCTTTTGGTTTTGTTGGTGACGGTGGCGGCGGCTTGGCTGGTGTTTTTCCCATCGGGGACGAGGCTTGTGCCGGCTCTCGCTCTCACGGTATCGGCCGCCTTGTGGTTTTCCGCCGGCTCCTGGAGCCCAGCCCTTTCTTTCCGCCAAAAACTGGAGCTTGCTGTGGTCCACGACCTTTACACCGGCACGCCGGGGGAAAGCTGGCTCGTTCGCCTGCAGCGGGAGGCCCGGAGCGACCAGGAGCAGCGCTTGCTTTACCGTTTTCTTCACCAACCTCCCCCACCGGGGAAGGAGTAACGCTCGCTGGTTTTTCCGGACTCCGTGCACGGTGTCTCTGTCGGTGACGTTTTTGTTGCTGATAGACAATCCTAAACTGGCGATGTTAGGCAAGAATTTTGCATCTGACCCGGTCGTGAGACGCCATCAAGGGTTTACGCTGGTCGAGCTTCTCATTGTGGTGGCCATTTTGGGTATTTTGGCTGCCATTGCCATCCCGCGGATCTATCAGATGCTGGAAAGGGCCCGGCAAAAAAGAACGATGGCCGACATGCGGACCTTGGCGCTGGCCATTAACTCCTATGCCACCGATCATGTCCTTGTCCCCCAGGTTTCGGGAACCGCAACGGATCTGCGACTTTACCTTGAACCGACCTACTTAAAGGTGCTGCCTGTGCACGACGGATGGCGACGAGACTTGCGCTACGAAGGTTCGGGGCTTGATTACACTGTGGTGAGTTACGGCGGGGATGGCGTAGCGCAAGGGGGACCTTACCTAGGGCCTACGACCCACTACGACGCGGATATAGCCATGGTGAATGGGATCTTCGTGCAATGGCCGGAAGGCATCCAGGTACGCTGAGATGGCGCCGCTGGGAAGCTACGGCACCCTTGGGTGACAAACATGTGCATCGCCGAGGTTTCTCACCGTGGGTTCTTCTGGCACAAAACGTGCATTAAACCCATTTTGAAAGGAGGCAGTTATGAGGAGGCAAAGAGGTTTTACCCTTATTGAGTTGTTGATCGTGGTGGCCATTATCGGCATCATCGCCGCCATTGCGATCCCCAACCTGCTGAACGCCATCAACCGTGGCCGTCAGCGGCGTACGATGGCGGATCTCCGGTCTATCGGTACCGCCTTGGAGGCTTATTCGATTGACTTCAACCATTATCCCGATTCTACCGGTGCCGGTACCGTAAGTGCAAAACTCGCACCTTACCTTACACCGACCTACATAAAGAAGCTGCCCGACAACGATGGCTGGAACAGATCCAACTGTGTCAATATCGACACCACCCTTGCATCCTACACACTTTGGTCAAACGCGCGGAATGGGACTGGTGCGTGCAGTGGCTTCACGCTCGCTAACGGAGGCGCGGGTGGGCCCACCACTAGCTTCGATGACGACATCATTTTTGCCAACGGCCAATTTGTTCAGTGGCCTGAGGGTCAGCAAATCAACTAAGCTTTTCTTCGCAAAGACCCAAGCGGGAGGCGAAAGCCTCCCGTTTTTTTTGTCCTAAACTTGACCCGTGACGGTCTGGCCACGGGTCGTGGTGGTCTTGTGTTTCTGGGGAGCTCTGGTTTTTTCCCGGCCGTGGGTGGTAACTTTGGCCTGCATCGCCACGGCCCTGGGGCTATTGGCTTTGCCTCAGGCCCAACGCATAAGCCTGCCTTTGCCTTTCTTCTTGGTACCTGCTTTTCTTTTGGCATTGACCTTTCCGATAGCCTTTGACCACCAACGTGTGGTGGAGCTCGTGCCGCTCTTTCCTTTGGCGCTGGCGGCCTGGAGCTGGGGGGCTTCGCAACGGTTCGGAGAGGGCTTCTGGAGGTTTGTGGCAGCGGCGGGTGCTGCGGCCTCACTGGTGGCGTTGGCGCAAGCGCTTGGCGGGCTCCAAGCGGCAGGCGATGCGGTGGCATTGCTCCCTCCGGCGCTGCGCGAGGTGGGGGCAGCGCGGCTGGCCACCGGCCGGGCCTTTGGAACGCTGCCGATCCCAGGCCACTTTGCGGCCCTTCAGGCGCTTTTAGCGCCATTCCTGATCGCCTGGTTGAAGCAAACGCATGGCTGGCGACGTCTTTTGCCGGTGGGCTTATTAGTCCTTAGCTTGGCTGGCTGTCTTGCCTCCCGCTCGCTTTTAGGCACGGGGCTTTGGGTACTCGCGGTGGTTTTGACCCTTTACCGCTCCGGTCCTCGCCCGCTGCGGGTCCTTCTGCCAGCCGCAGGCCTGGCGGCTTTGGCCTTGGTTTTGTTTTTGCGGGAAGACATGGCGCGCTTTGAGCCCCTGGCTTTGCGGGCGGTGAACTGGCGGGTGGCATTTTGGGTGTTCCTGCAGCATCCGTGGGTGGGCGTAGGGTTGGGAGGGGTGGGCATTGCCGGGCTCACCTCGCCTTGGGGTGAGCACAACATCACCCCGTTTGCCCACAACACTCCACTGCAGCTCCTGGCCGAGTTTGGCTTGCTAGGCCTGCCTTTTTTTCTGGCGCTTTTCTTCCTCGCTTTCCGCTTGGCGTTTCGCCTTTGGTTGGCGGATCGGCCAACTGCGGTGGCGCTCTTGGTGGCGCTTTTCCACAACTTCTTTGACTTTTCCTTTTACGAGCCGGCGCTGCTTTTCCCCTTTTGCCTCCTGGCCGGTGCCCGAAGTCTACAACCAGAGGCTACTTCGCGTCTCTTCTTCCCCCTACTTTCGCTGCTTTTAGGGGGGGCGGCGGTGGTGGCGGCTTTGCAGGCTCGAACCCAAGGCATGGCTGACCAGGCCCGGCAACAGCCGCCCGAGCAACAGTTGAATGTGCTGCTGCGTGCCGCTTCACTTTCACCGTGGCGGTTAGCCGAGCCTATGGAAGCCGCGTGGCTTGTGGTCCAAACCGGGGATCGGCAAAAGGTTCAGCTGGTGGAGGAGCTTTTGGACCGTCGGGCGTGGGTGGCCCCGCAATCGGCTTCCTGGGCCCAAGCTAAGGCGACGCTTTTGCTGTTGCAAGGGAGAAAAGCGGAAGCCTGGGCGTGGGCCCGGGAAGCGTTGCGTCGGGCGCCTTTCCGCCGAGACCTGGCGGAGCTGGAGCAGCAATGCCGGCCTTAAGCCTCGAAGCCCTGCTGGTGCCGCTGGCGCTGCTGTGGGTGGCCAGCGCCGATGGGGTTTTTGTCGCTCCCTGGGTGGCGGCAGCAAGTGCGGGGGTAGCGGGGTTTCTGGCGTGGCGGCGTTTGGTTCGCGGGGTGAGGGTGGGGCCGCCCTTGCTCTGGCTTTTGGGCTTTTGCCTTTGGCTCTTACTTTCCTCCCTCATCCAACCTGTGGCCTGGGATCGAGCGGCGCAGCTTTCGGCCATTGGGATGTTGGCCGGCGTTTTGGCGCTAATTACCGCCCACCCTGGAGGACACAGGTGGATGGCGGTGGCGGTAATGGCTGCCGGAGTGCTCTGCGCTTTGTGGCTTTTGGTGGAGCGCCTCTCCCTCGGCGGCCGGCCGGCGGGGCCCTTCGGCAACCCCAACGTGGCCGCCACCGTGGTGGTTTTGGCTTTAGCCCATTGCGCTCTGGTCGAAAGCCGGAGGGGTTGGGTATGGCTGCCCCTGCTTGTTGCCGGCGTGCTGGCGGCCGAGAGCCGCGCAGCCATGCTGGCGGTTACGGTCTTGTGCGTTTTTTGGCTGGGCTTGCGCCTTGACCGCCGGTGGAAAGCCTTGCTGCTCCTTGGTGCAATTGTGGCGGCCTTGGGCCTGGGGTGGCGAATGGCCTTTGCTCCCGACCCGTTGCGCTTCGAGCGGTTGCGGATTTGGAAAACCGCGCTCAAAACCGCTTGGGATTTTGCCCCGTGGGGCACGGGACCGGGAGGGTTTGGGGATGCTGTACTGCCGCAAAACTTCCCGCGGGAGGGGGAGTTTGCCCGTTTCCACCGGATTCCCGATTTGGCGGAAAGCGATCTCCTGCAGCTTTCAGCTTCTCTGGGGGTTCCGGGGTTGGTGCTGGCAGCGGGGCTGCTGTGGTCCACGGTTCGAGCGTGGGTCGGTGGCGGCCTTAAGGCCTTGAGTCCAGCTTTCGCTTTGGTGGTTACCGGCCTTTTCCACAGCCAAATGCTTTGGCCGGTGGTGGCTTTTCTTGCCGTTTCTGCCGGGCGGTTTTCCGGGCGTTGGCGGCTGAAGCTGGCGCCTGGACCTGCTTTCTTGTTGCTGTGGCCGCTGCTGGGATGGGCAGCTGCGGTGCTCCCTTGGCCCAACGGGGTTTTGGTGCCTTCCCTTCAGGAGCGGCTTGGAAAGGTCAAGGAAGTGCTGCGGCAGGAGGCGAGCTCCCAACAGCTCGCTGAGGCCTTGGTGGAGGCCACCGCCATTGCCCGCGAGCTGCCCCGTTCGGGGGAGGCGTTGCGGACCGTGGGGCTCGCTCAGCTGCGATTGGCCCGCGCAACCGGTGACGCCAGCGCCGCCCAGGCCGCCATCGGCACTTTCCGCCGGGCTCAGGAAACCAACCCCCAAGACGTGTGGGCTTTTTACGGGGAAGCGGACGCGCGGGTGGTCTTGGGGCAGTGGGAAGGGGCCCGGGGGGCTGCCCTCCGCGCCCTTGCCCTAGAGCCTAACTGCGTGCCCTGTTGGCTCACGGTGGCGCAAAGCCAGCTTTTCCTGGGAATGCCGGAACCCGCCCGGCAGGCGTTCCAAAAGGCCTTGGCGGCGGAACGTCGGGCCCGCGGCTACCCCTTCGTCAGCGCGTACGAGCGCGCTTTGGCGTCCCCCGATCCGTTGCTTAAAGCTCGCTTGGCTGCGGTGCTGGGGGAAAAACCGTGAGCTTCCGCCACGCTTTTTCGCTTGCGGTGCTCCCGGGGCTAGCCCTGGTGCTGGCATCTTTTGCCGGTTGGGTGCCCGCGGCGCGGGACAACCCCACATATTTTGTTCCCCTCCGAGCCCAGCTTGCCCGCGTGTTTACCGGTGAGGCCTCGCCCTGGCTGAACCCCCAGGTGGGTTGCGGTGAGCCTTTCTTTGCCAACCCGCAATCGGCACTGCTTTACCCGCCGGCATGGGGGGCTTTGCTTTTGCCACCAGAGCAAGCCATTGGCGTGGAGGTGGGGTTACACCTGATGCTTTTGGCGCTGGGCGTGGCGCGGCTGGCCCGCCGTTTGGGGGGTACGCCCACGGGAAGCCTGGCCGCTGCTTGGGGGGCTGCCCTTTCGGGTCCGGTGCTGTCGTCCGCTGGGATGCTCAACAACCTGGAAACTGCGGCCTGGTTGCCCTGGGTTTGGGACGCGGCGCTTTCCGGCCGCTTTGGGGTCTTGGCCTTAACGGTGACAGGGAGCTTCCTGGCGGCCGAGCCGGTTTTGGCCCTGCTTGGAGCGGCAGGGGCGGTGTGGCTTTTGCCCCGGTGGCAAGCGGTGCGGGCTGTGCTCTTGGGCTTTGCCCTTTGCTCGGTACAAGCTTTGCCCATGGCCTTTTGGATTGCCGGTGGCGATCGCGGCCCGGACAAGCCCCTGGAGGCCGTGAGCCTGGGAGGGGTGAGCCTGGGGGAGCTTCCGGCTTTGGTTGTGCCCGGTTTTCCGCTGCCTCCTGTTGAAGTTCGCTTCTTGCCGATTATTGCTCTGCCGCTTTGGTTGTTTTTGGCTTTGGGGTCGCTCCGAAGGGGCGAAACCGCCAGAACTCGCTTGGCGTCTTTGGCGGCTGTTTTCACGTTCCTTGCGGTTTTGCCGGCTCTTCCCTGGGGGGATGCGCTATGGGCCGGGCTTTCCTTCGGTCTCGTACGCCTCCCTGGCCGCTTCCTGATCCCCGCAACGGTAGCTTTGGCAGCGGTGGCGGGTTCCGGAAAGCTCCCGCAAAGCCGCAAGTGGGTGGCTACCGCGTTGGGGCTTGGAGCCGTAGGGGCCGTGGTGTCCAGGGAGCCTTGGCTGGCCGCCGGGCAAGGGGTGCTGGCAGCCCTCGCCCCCTGGGGCATGGGATGGGCAGCTGCCGGCTCGCTCTTTTTGGCGACCTACACGGTACCGGTTTTGCAGCTGCAAAAATGGAAGCCCGAGCCCGTGCTGTGCCTTTCTGCCCAAAGCGCGGGCCGGCTTTACCCCCTGCCGGTGGATGGGGTGCAGCTGCGCTGGACTTTGGAGCGGGGCACAAGAGGTGCAGCCTCTCTGGGGTGGGGCTATTCGGTGCTGTTGGACGGGAGGTCTCTGGCCCGCAGCTTTGCTCCGGTGACCAACCGGGCTCTGGCGCAGCACCTGGCCCAGGCCGATCGGGGCTTTTCGGAGGGATGGTGGTGGGTTTCGGCTTTGGGTGCCAAGACGATGGTGGGCTTGCACCCGATCCCCGGCTACCCTCCCCTTTGCCAGCGGGACAAACTTTGGGTTTTCCGCAACCCCAGCGCCTTTCCCCTATGGGCGGTGGTGTCCCACCTGCCCACCCCGGGGGAGCTGCCCGTCCCGGCAGGGGAAGCGGTGCTCAAAGGCCAGGGGAGGACTTCCTGGCAGTTCCAGGTGAGGGCACAGACCAATGGGGTTTTCCTCTGGCTTTTTGCCCCTGACCCCGGATGGCGTTTTGTGGTGGACGGGAAGAAGGTCAAACCCATCCGCGGTGCGGGGATACTCCAGGGGGTTCCGGTGGCGGCGGGGGATCACGAGGTGCGGGTGGTGTACCGACCGCCGGGTTTGATGGCCGGGTTGGTTGTGAGCTTGGCCTCGCTTTTCCTTTTGGGGGTGCTGTGGCGGCGCTAGTGCTTTTCCTGTTCGTGCTTTCCGGAGCTTGCGCCCTGGCCTACCAGGTGGTGTGGGTACGGGCCCTGGGGCTTTTGGTGGGGAACTCCCTGTGGGCGGCGGTGGCGGTGGTGGCGGCGTACATGGGGGGGATGGCGTTGGGGAGCTGGCTTGCCGGCCGCTGGGCGGGACGGATTCGTCAGCACCTGCGGGTTTACGCTGCCTGCGAGGCGCTGGTGGCGGTTTGGGCGTTGGCGACCCCGTGGGTGTTGCCAGTGCTGACGCGCCTGGCTGCCGGCTTCGGCCCTGAGCTTTTCCGACCCTGGGGTTTGCCGCTGTTGGGACGGTTCGCCCTGAGCTGGCTGTTTTTGGGCTTGCCGACGGTAGCTCTGGGCGCCACCCTGCCCATCTTGGTAGGCCGCGTGGGCCACGGCCTTCTTGGGGGAGCCGTGGCGCGGCTTTACGCGGCCAACACCCTGGGGGCGGTGCTGGGCACCGTAGGGGCGGGCTTTTTCGGCCTTCCGCTTTTGGGGGAGCAGGGAACCATGGCGGTTGCTGCCACCGTGGGTTTGCTGGTGGCCACGGTGGCGTGGTTTTTGGAGCGCCTGCTGCCCGCAGGACCGGAGGTTATGCCCACCCACGCCGGCCGCCCCGGTTGGTACCTCCTTTACCCGTTCTTGTTTGGCTTTGTGGCCTTGAGCCTGGAGCTGGTGTGGACCCGCATTTTGCTCCTGCACCTGGGTTCTCGGGTCTACGCCTTTGTGTTGGTGCTGGCTGTTTACCTTTTGGGTTTGGCTCTGGGTTCTGCGCTGGCTCGCTTTGTGCTCCCCGCCGGTCGGCGGGCCTTGGCGTGGTGCCAAGCGCTTTTGGCTTTTTCCCTTTTGCTTCAGGTGCCAATCCTCATGGGCTTTTCTGAGCTTTTGGCGGCACTGGGCGGGGTTTTCAAGCCGCAGAGCTTTCTTGGCCTGGAGCTGACCTTGGCCCTGGCCGTGGCGGTGCTTTTGGCTTTCCCCACGCTTTGCTTTGGGGCGAGCTTTCCCCTGGCGGTGGAGGTCGTCCCTGGGGACCGCTCGGGTGGGGCACACACCGGCTTGGTGGCCGCCGCCAACACCCTGGGCGCAATTCTGGGAACGCTTCTCGGGCCGCTGGTTTTGGTTCCGCTTTTGGGTACGCAGGGTTTGCTTTTGGCTTTTGCTGCCCTGGCTGCAGTTTTGGCGGTTACCCTTTGTTCTTCCGGGCCCATGCGGATGGTTGGGAGTAGCCTGCTTGCCGGGGTTTTGGTGGCGGGGGCGGTGTTGCCGCGCGGGGCGGTGCTTTCCGGTGCCGGCGTATTGCAGGAAGGCAAGGTGGAGGAGCTGGAGGAAAGCTCCGAAGGCACGGTGATTGTGCGCTCGGTCCAAGACGGCCGCGGCGTTTGGCGGTCTTTGGAAATCAACGGCGTCAACGTGGCCGGCACCTCCCAGGAGCTATGGGCCATTCAAAGGCTGCAGGGTCACATCCCGTTGCTGCTTCATCCCTACCCCAAGCGGGTTTTGCACATTGGCTTTGGCTCGGGAGGCACGGCTTGGGCGGTGGCCCAGCACAGCTCCGTGCAACGCATGGTGGTGGCTGAGATTTCTCCGGCGGTTTTGCGCCTGGCCGATCGGCTTTTCCGCAACGTCAATCACGGGGTCTTGGGTGATCCCCGGGTGCGGGTGGTGCTCAACGACGGGCGGAACGTGCTCTTAGCCACCCAAGAGCGCTTTGACGTCATCCTTTCCGACTCCATCCATCCGGTTTTTGCCGGCAACTCCAGCCTCTACACCCGGGAGTACTTCCAGCTTTGCCGGGACCGGCTCAACCCCGGGGGCGTGGTTTCCATGTGGTTGCCGCTTTACTCCCTGCGCACCGATTCTTACTTGGCAATCCTGCGGGCCTTTTGGGAGGTTTTCCCCAACACCGTGGTCTGGTACAACCCCAACGTCCTCAACGAGTTCACGGTGGTCACCGGAAGCCTTTCTCCGCCCCCGGTGAAGCTTCGCTGGGAAGCCTTAGCCGATCCCGGCCTGCAGCCCTCGCTGTGGGAAGCTGGAATTGCCACCCCTGATGACTTGGCGGCCATGGTGCTTTTGGGACCCGAAGAGGTGGCGCGGTTGGTGGCCAACCACACCCCCCATCGTGACGACTTCCCCGAGGTGGAGTACCTTTCCGGTCGGCTTTTGGATCGGGAGGGCTCGTGGTTGGCGAACCTCACGGTGCTTGCAGGCTTCCGCAGCACGGCAAGCCCGTTTGCTTCTTTCCCCGGGGATTGGCCGCAAGCCATGAGGCGGCGCGACCAGGCCCTGGCCGCTCACCGCGCCGAACTTGCCCGGCGGATGGCCGCGCGGTAAACCTCCAGAAGCTCCCGCGCCGTGCGTTCCCAGGTGAACTGGCGGGCGCGAGCCAGCCCCGCTTCCCGAAGTTCAAGACGCAGGGAGGGGTTTTGTTGCAGGGCAACCAGTGCCAAAAGCCAAGCTTTGGGATCCTCCGGCGGCAGCAACACCGCCGCATCCCCGCACACTTCCGGCAGGGCCCCGGCGTTGGCCGCTAACACCGGGCAGCCGCAGGCCATGGCTTCCAAGGCCGGCAGGCCGAAGCCTTCGTTTTTCGAGGGGAACACCAAAGCCCAGGCGTTTTGATAGGCGCCCACCAACGTGGCCTCGTCCACGTCAGGGGAAAGGAGCACCCTCCCTTCCAGCCGCTTTTCCCGCACCAGGCGCAAAATCCGGGCTTCTTTGGCCACGGCTCCCAAAAGCCTCAAGGGAGGGAGGGCGTGGGCCTGTGGTTGGGCGTACGCCTCGAGAATGACTTCCCAGTTCTTGTGCTGCTCGCCGCCCCCTACGCCCAAAACAAACTCGCCGGTGGGCGTGGGAAGGGGCTGGAACCGGGGATGAACACCGTGAGGGACCACCACGGCTCTGGCCTCCAGCTCCGGAAAAAGCAGCCCTAATTGCCTTTTGGCAAAAGCCGATGGTGTGTGTACCAGAATGGCCCGCCGGAGGGAAGCCAGGCCCAAGGCGACTCGCTTTTTTTGCCACCAGGAAAGGCCGGTGGGGAACAACAGCGGGGTGGCGTCGTGAAAGGTGGCCACCACCGGGACGGGAACCCCGGCGGGCACGCCCCACGCGGGAAGGTGCAAGCAGGAAAACCGGTGGCGCCGGGCGGTCCAGGCCCAGGCCAGGCCGTCGGTCAAAAACGCACCTCTCCGCGGACGGCGCAGCTTGAGGGTTTGCGCGGACCACGGGTACCATGCGGCGGGGATTGAGGCATGGGCGGGAACGCAAACCACCAGGGACTCGGCAGCCAGCTGGGCCAGGGCCGGCACCAGCTCCCGCACCATGCGGCCGAACCCGCGGTGGGGGTCCACAAAGGCGGCGCGGGCATCAAAGGCAAAGGTCACAGCGCAAGCTTGGCACGAAAGGGTAGCTCCGGACAATGCGGCTGAAGGTAGGCTTTGACGGCAAACCGCTCCTTCCCCCAAAAGCCGGGGTTTCCCGCTATGCCGAGGGCCTGCTTCGGGGCCTTGCGGCTTTGCCGCCGGAAGAGCTGGAGGTGGTGGTGGTCTACCCGGAAAAGCCCACGCGCACCGCCCCCTGGGTGCTTTGGAGCTTGCAACGGGCAACGGCACGCGGCTTTTCGGTCTTTCACTTTCCCTTTTACTACACCCCGCTTTTCCCCGCCTGTCCGGTGACGGTGGCCATTCACGACGTCCTGGTGCTTTCCCACCCGCAGTGGTTCCCTGGAGCTCGCCCCAATACCCTGCGGTGGCTGATTCCAAGGACCGCCCGGAACGCTTCCGCCATCGTCACGGGAAGCCACTGGGTGGCTCAGGAAATCGTGCGGTTGTGCCGGGTACCGGGGGAGCGCGTGCGGGTGATCCCCTACGGCGTAGACCGCAGCCTTTTTGCCCCGCCCGCTGAAGCTTCTTTGGCCCAGGGACTGGCGGAGCTGAGTCTGAACCGCCCCTACCTCTTGATGGTGGGAGCCCTGGAGCCGCGGCGGGGGGTGGACACGCTGCTTTCGGCTTGGGGGATCCTCCGTTCGCGCTTTCCCGAGCTGGAGCTGGTGCTGGCAGGGGCGCTGCGGGCTCCGGTACCTGCTTTGCCACCACCGCCGCCCACTGTGCGGCTTTTGGGTTACGTGGAGGACCGGCTGCTCCCGGTGCTTTACGCCGGCGCCCAAGCGGTGGTGGCCCCCTCCCGGGGTGAAGGGTTTGACCTGCCGGTTTTGGAGGCCCTGGCCTGCGGCGCTTGCGTGGTGGCTTCCGACATCCCCGTTCACCGCGAGGTGTTTTCCGGAGCGGTGCGGTTTTTCCCCGTGGGCGACGCCGAAGGCTTGGCCGCGGCCCTTGAGGAGGTCCTGCAGGACCGCGAGGAGCGCCAGAAGCTGCGGGAACGGGGGCTTTTATTTGCGGAAAGCTTTTCCTGGGAAAAGGCGGCGCGGGAGCACTGGGCTTTGTGGCGGGAGGTGGCGTGAAAGCCGCGGCCATCGTTATCAACCACAACGGCGGGGAAGACCTGGGTTTGTGCCTGCAAAGCTTGCTGCAGCAAACGGTGCCGGTGGAGGTGCTGCTGGTGGACTGTGCTTCCACCGATGCTTCCCGCCGGTGGGTGGAAATCCCGCCGCCTGGGGTGCGGGTTTTGGCCCTACTCGAAAACCGCGGGTACACCGGCGGGGCCAATGCGGGCTTGGCGGCGCTGGCCGCGGATGTCCACGTGGTGGGCTTCTTCAACCCCGACTGCTTTCCCCGCCCGGACTTCTTTGCGGTTTGCCTGGAGGTTTTCCAAAAAAGTTCGCAGGTGGGCGGGGTTGCCCCCCGTCTCCTGCGCCCGGGGGAAAGCACCCTGGACTCCTGCGGGCAGGTGCTTTCCCCATGGGTTTTGATGGTGCGGGACCGGGGGTACGGGGAGCCAGCTATCGGCCGCTTTCTCTCCCCGGAAAAGGTGCTGGCGGCTTGCGGGGCGGGCATGGTGTACCGGAGGGAGGCCCTGGAACGGGTCAGGGTGGCCGGGGAGGTGTTTCCCCCGGAGTTCTTTGCCTTTTGGGAGGACCTGGACCTGGGCTGGCGGGTGAGCGCTTGCGGGTATCACGTGGTGTACGAACCCCGGGCGGTGGCGGTGCACCGCCGGGGAGCCACTGCCCAAGAGGGCAGGGGGCGTCTTCTCTTTCGCCGCTCTCCGGCGCTGGCGGCCGGCTACCTTTTGAACCGCTGGGCCACCCTGGTGCGAAACCTCCACATTGCCGACGCTTGGTGGCGGCTGCCGCTGCTGGTAGCCTGGGATATGGCCATGGCGGCGGCTCTGGTGGTACGGAAACCGGCAGTGGTTTCTTCCCTGCGGGCCTTTCCCCACAGGTTGGCACTGGCTTTTCACCAGCGCCGTCTCCTGCCGCAAAAACGTCTCCGGGAGCTTTTGCCATGAGCTGGTGGTTTGCGCCTGTGGCTTTTGCGCTGGCTTTCCTGCTTTCCCTGTACCTCACGCCGGTGCTGCGGCAGGTGGCGCTGCGGGCGGGGGTGGTGGACCGCCCGGACGGCAAGCTCAAAAGGCAAGCGGAGCCGGTGCCGTACCTGGGGGGCGTGGCGGTGTTTCTGGCCTACCTTTTGAGCTTGGGGCTTTTTGCCGAGTTCGATCGCCAGGTGCTGGCGGTGCTGCTGGCCGGGACCCTGGCGCTTTTGGTAGGCCTGGTGGATGACTTTGGAGCGCTCACCCCCCTCCCCAAGCTCCTGGGCCTTGGGGTTTCGGTTTTTGCTCTGCTGCGGGCCGGGGTGCTGGTGGAGCTTGTGCAGCTTCCCTTTGCCCTCCACTGGATTTTGGCGGTGTTCTGGCTTTTCTTGGTGGCCAACGCCGTCAACCTGGTGGACGTCATGGACGGCTTGGCTCCCGGCCTTACGGCGCTGGCCGCGTTGGGCATGGCGGTGGTGGCGTTTTTTACCGATCAGGCGTTTTTGGCCATCCTGGCTGCCAGCCTGGCCGGCGGGCTGGCGGGTTTTCTCCCCGCCAACTTGCNNTACCTGGGGGACGCGGGGAGTTTGTCGGTGGGGCTCACCCTGGGAGCTCTGGCGCTGGCGGTAAAGTGGAGCGAGGTTTCACCGGCGGGTTTTCTGGCGCCCCTGGCTTTTCTGGCGTTGCCGCTTTCGGAGGTGGGTTACGTGACGCTGCTGCGGGCGCGCCAGGGGATCCCCTTTTGGAAGGGCAGCCCCGACCACTTTGCCCTTCGCTGGCGGGCCCTGCACGCGGGGGACACCCGCGGCACGGTGTTGCGCTGCTACCTTGTGGGTTTGGCCTTCCTGGGGGTGGGGCTGGCCCTGGCCCTCGTGCCGTCCTTTGAGCTGACTTTAGGGGCCTTTGTCGTGGTGTGGCTGGCCTGGGCCCTGTGGCTTTTGCGCTTGAGCTTTGTGCCGGTGAAGCCATGAAGGTGGTGATCGTTGGTGCCGGCCTATCGGGGCTTTCGGCCGCTTGGCATTTGGCCCAAGCCGGGGTGGAGGCGCAGGTTTTTGAAAAGGAAGCGGAAGCCGGTGGGGCCTGTCGAACGGTGGTGCGGGACGGCTTTGCCTTTGACTTTACCGGCCACCTGCTGCACCTGCGCCTGCCCGAAAGCCGCACTCTTCTGCAGCAACTGGGGTTAGGCCACGCCTTTCGCCGCCACAAGCGGCGGGCGGGTATTTTGCTTGCTGGCCGGGTGACCCCTTACCCTATCCAGATCCACACCGCCCGCCTGCCCCGGGAGATCCGCCGGGACTGCCTTTTGGGGTTTATCCAGGCCTGGGCGCAAAAGCGAGAGGACGACGGCAGCTTTGGCTCCTGGGTGCTATCCCGCTTTGGGGAGGGCTTTGCCCGGCACTTTTTCTTCCCCTACAACCGCAAGCTCTTCTGTACGGACCCTTTTGCCCTGACCTGCGAGTGGGTGGGGCGCTACGTGCCCAGGCCGGAGCTTGCCGACGTGGTGGACGGGGCTCTGGGGCTTTTCCCCAAATCCCGGGCGGTGGGTTACAACGCCTGGTTTCTCTACCCCCGGGTGGGCGGCATTGGCCTCTTGCCCCAAACCTTAGCCCAGAGGGTTCCCAGGCTCTTCCTGAACTCGCCGGTGGTGGCCGTGCGCTTGAAGCAACGTCAGGTGCTTTTGGCCAACGGGCAGGCGGTGCCCTTTGACGCCCTTATTGCCACCTGCCCCCTGCCGCAGCTTCTGGCCATGGCTGAGCCGGTGCCGGATGAGCTCCGGGAAAAGGCGAAAGAGCTGGCGGCGGTGGGGGTTTGGAACTTGAACCTGGCGGTGCGGGGTCAGGCCAAGCGGAGGGAGCACTGGATTTACTGCCCCGAGGAGCACCTGCCCTTTTACCGGGTAGGTTTTCCCTGTAACCACGGGGTTTTGGCGCCGGAGGGTTTCCACACGGTTTCGGTGGAGGTGAGCGTGCCCTCGGGACAAGAACCGCCCCCGGGGTGGCAGGAAGCTTGCCTGGACGCTTTGGTCCGGGAAGGCCTGTTGTCTTCCCGCAGTGACGTGGCGTTTTCCCATGTGGCCAGGGTGGACCCCGCCTACGTGATCTTCAACCCCCGGCGAACACAAGCGGTGGCGGCGGTCCGCGACTTTTTCCGCAAAGCCAACGTGTTCCTCTGCGGGCGGTGGGCGGAGTGGAAGTACTCCACCATGGAGGATGCCCTGTGGGACGGGGCGGCGGTGGCGCGCAAGGTGGTTCAGCGGTGAAGCTCAGGGTTCTGCACGTCATCACCATGCTGGAGCTGGGAGGCGCCCAGCGCAACACCCTGGACACCGTTCGGCAGCTGGATCGGCAGCGGTTTACGCTGGGGCTGGCGTGTGGCTTGGGTGGGGAGCTTTACCCGGAAGGGGCAAGCCTGCCGGACACGGAGTTTTTCCCCATTCCCCATTTGCGGCGGGAGGTGCGCCCGCTTTCCGATTGGCGCGCTTTTGGGGAGCTGCGCTCCGCCATCCGCGCCTTTTCCCCCCACATCGTGCATACCCACTCCTCCAAAGCCGGCGTGCTGGGGCGGCTTTCCGCCTGGTGTGAGGGGGTCCCCATCATCATCCACTCGGTGCACGGCTTTGGCTTTGGCCCGCACCAGTGGCTGCCGGTGCGGGCCGCTTTTATGGCCGCAGAAAAGCTCGTTGCCACCATGACCACGGCTTTCATTGCGGTTTCCCGGGAAAACCTGGAAACCGGTGTGCAGCTGGGGCTTTTTCCCCGGGAGCGGGTCACGGTGATCCGCTCGGGCATTGACCTGCGGGCGTTTTCCCAGGCGGCCGACGGCCAAGCCGTGCGGGAGGAGCTGGCTATCCCCCCGGAAGCTCCGGTGGTGCTGCAGGTTTCCTGCTTTAAGCCGCAGAAAGCCCCCGAGCGCTTTGTGGAGCTTTCGGCGCGGCTGGCGCCGGTTCTTCCGGAAGCGCGTTTCCTTTTGGTGGGCGATGGCGAGTTGCGGGAGCGTCTGGAGCGCTTGCGGCAGAAGTGGGGCCTGGAGCAGCGCTTGCACTTTTTGGGCTGGCGGCGGGATGTACCGCGGCTTTTGCGGGCAGCCAACGTGGTGACCCTTACCTCGCGCTTTGAGGGCTTGCCCCGGGTGCTGGTGGAGGCCCGCTGCGCCGGGGTGGCGGTGGTGGCCATGGCGGTGGACGGGGTGGTGGAGGTGGTGGTGGATGGGGTCAACGGCTTCTTGGTCCCCCCCGGGGATGTGGCCACCATGGCGGAAAAGGTGGCCTTGTTGCTGGCCAACCCGGAGCTGGCCAGGGCCCTGGGAGAAGCGGGGAAGCAGGGCCTGGAGGAGTTTTCGGTGGAAAGGATGGTGGCCGACCAGGAAGCTCTGTACCTTAAGCTCTGGGGGCAAAGGGTGGGATCATGAGCGAGCTGCCGGCTTGGTTTTTTCCGGTTCTTGCAGCCAACGTGGGGTTGGTGGTGGGCTCGTTTCTCAACGTGGTCATCCACCGCTTGCCCCGGGGGGAGTCCCTTTCCCACCCCCCTTCCCGCTGCCCCCGGTGCGGGGCGGCCATCCGCTGGTACGACAACGTGCCGGTGTTGTCGTACCTCTTTTTGGCGGGGCGTTGCCGGGACTGCCGGGCTCCCATCTCCCCCCGTTACCCGCTGGTGGAAGCGGCCACGGGCCTGCTGTTTTTCGCGGCGGCGCTGAAGCTTCCCCAGTGGCTTTGGGTTTTTCATGCGGTGGTGTTGGGAAGCCTTTGCCTGGCCTTGGCCCTCATTGACCTGGAGCACATGATCCTGCCCGATGCCCTCACCCTTCCGGGCGTGGCTTTGGGCTTGCTTTTCGCCTGGCTGGGTGGGCCCACCCCTTTGCTCCCCGCGGTCATAGGCACAGTGCTGGGGGCGGCGCTGCCGCTTTCGATCATTTGGGCTTACCGTTGGCTTCGCGGGGTGGAGGGGATGGGCCTGGGTGACGTGAAGCTGTTGGCCATGCTGGGGGCTTTTTTGGGCTGGCAGGGGATGCTGCTCACCTTAGCCCTGGGAGCGGTGGCGGGAGCTTTGGTGGGGGTGGGGTTGATCCTGCTGGGGAAAGGCTCGCGGCAAACCGAGCTCCCCTTTGGCACCTTCCTTTGCGCGGCCGCCATCGTGGTGCTTTTTTGGGGCGAAAAGCTTTTGACGTTTTGGAGCTGGAGCCAGCCGTGAAGAGCTTGCCGGTGCGCCGCTTTGCCGAGGTGAGGGCGCTTCTCCTTTTGGTCATCCTGCTTTTGGTTTTAGGGTGCCTGTTGCCGTTGGTGGGCCTTTACGTCATGGCCTACGCCCCGCGGGAGGATCCCGACCCGCTGATGACCACCGCGGCTGCCGTGGCGGCGGCCATCCAGGAAGGGCAGCTGCCGGTGGTGCCCGGGACCAAGGTGGGCGTGGCCCTTTACCGGGGGGAAACAGGTCTTTGGAAGGTAGGGGCGGTGCCTCCCACCCCCTACTGGCCCTTCCCTAGCCGTGCCGGCTGGGAACAGGCGGGACGGCCAACGGTGGCCCAGGGGGAATGGCAGGGGCAGAGGCTGCGGGTGGTGCTTTGGCCGGTGGGGGAGGATCGGCTCTTGCAGGTGGTGGCCCCGGTGGAGGAAAACCGCCACCAGCGGTGGCTTGCGGCCACGGTGTTGCTTTCCCTGGTTTTGGCCCTGGCCGGTGGAGGCCTGGCCTGGTTTTTGGTGGGGCGGGTGCTTTCCCCTTACGGCGAGCTGCTGGAAGAAGCCAGGAGGTTTTCGGGCAGGATGGGCGGTGGCCCCGAGGACGTTTTCCTGGTGAGCACCTTCCGCCAGGCGGTGCAACGGGTGGAGGAGCAGGAGCGGGAGCTGGCCGCCCGGGCCCAGGAGCTTTCGGAGCTTTCCGCTGGCTTAGCCCATGAGCTGCGCAACAACCTTTCGGTGATGGAGGGCTACCTGCGGTTAGCCCGGGAAAACCCCCAGGAGCTGGCCCGCTACCTGCAGGTTTTAGCGGCGGAGGTGCAAGCGCAAAGGGAGTTTTTGGAGCGCTTCATGACCTTTGTGCGACCGGTGGCGGCGCAAAAAACCACCTTCCGCCTTGGGCCGCTGGTCACGCAAGTGGCTTCCCGTTTGGCTTCCGCCTTCCCCCAGGTGAAGCTGGAGTGTGTGGGGGATGCCGAGCTGGTGGCTGACCCCACGGCGGTGCGGGTGGTGCTGGAAAACCTCCTGCGCAACGCCTGTGAAGCGGCCTCCCGCCGGGCCGATGGCCGGGTGAAGGCCACCGTGCAGCTTGAGGCGCGAAAGGTGCAGGTGGTGGTGGAGGACAACGGCCCGGGCATTCCCGAAGACCAGCGGGGCACGCTTTTTGAGCCCTTTGTTTCGCAAAAGCCCGCCGGTGGCATTGGTTTGGCTTTGGCCCGGCGCCTGGCCCGGGCCATGGGCGGGGAGGTGGAGCTGGTGTCCGCCCGTGAGCCTACGGCGTTTGTGGCCCGCTTCCCCCAGGAGGCCTCGCCGTGATGGGCCCGGTTCTGGTGGTGGAGGACCGGGAGCAGCTGGCCGCCATGCTGGCGGAAACCCTCACCCGGGAAGGGTACGCCGTGGAGGTGGTGTACCGGGGGGATGAGGCCATGGAGCGCATTGCCCATGGCCCCAACCTGCTGGCGGTCATTACCGATTTGAAGCTGCCCGGTGCCGACGGCCTGGAGGTGCTGCAGGCCGCCCGCCGCCGCGATCCCCAACTGCCGGTTTTTTTGATCACCGCCTTTGCCACGGTGGAAACCGCCGTGCAGGCGCTGAAGCTGGGCGCCCGGGATTACTTCCCTAAGCCCCTGGAGATGGCCCGGCTGCTGGTGGCGTTGCGATCGGCGGCTAGCGCCCGCGGTCAGCTCCTGGCCCTGGAGCCGGCTCCCGGGGCCCCCACGCTGGTGGGGGAAAGCCCCAACTTCCTGGCGGCCTTGGAGGCGCTGCGGCGGGTGGCGCCCACGGAAGCCTCGGTGCTGCTTTTGGGGGAGTCCGGCACCGGCAAAGAGCTCTTTGCCCGCTCCCTCCACGCCTACTCCCCCCGTCGGCATGGGCCTTTCGTGGCCTTTGCCTGTGCGGCGGTGCCGGAAACCCTTTTGGAGGCCGAGCTTTTTGGCTACGAGCGGGGAGCGTTCACCGGTGCCACCGCGCGGCATTTGGGGCGTTTCGAACAGGCCTCTTCCGGCACGCTGTTTTTGGACGAAATTGGCGAAATTGGCCCCGGTGTGCAGGTCAAGCTGCTGCGGGCTTTGGAGGAGCGGCGCATCAGCCGCCTGGGTGGCAGCGGGGAGATCAGCGTGGACGTGCGGTTGGTGGCGGCCACCAACCGCGATTTGGCCACAAGCGTGGTGCGGGGAAACTTCCGCGCCGACCTCTACCACCGCTTGAACGTGTTTCCCGTTACCCTGCCCCCCCTGCGGGAGCGCCGGCGGGACATTCCGGCTTTGGCGCTGCACCTGCTTTCCCGGGCCAGCGCCAAAAACGGCCTGCCCTTGCCGCTGTTGCGGCCCTCGGCGCTGGGAGCGCTGGTGCTCCCCCCTTGGCCCGGCAACATCCGGGAGCTCGCCAACCACATGGAAAGGGTGGCCATCCTCTCCGCGGGCGAGCGGGTGGGGCCGGGGGAGCTGCAGCTTTCCCGGGAGCTGTTGCGGCAGGGCTGGGAGCAACCGGAGGTGCGAGAGCTGGCGCTGGAGTTTGCCGGGGAGGAAGGGGAAGAGCTTTCCCGCTACGTGCTCTCGTAAGCCCAGGCCCGCCGGACGGCAACTGCCAGCGTGCCGTCCTGCTCGGGAAACACCGCCTTTAGGTCCAGAAGGAGCTTGCCCTGCTCCTGCCGGCACACCACTGGCGGCTCACCTAAGCGCAGCGCCCTGGCCACCGCTGGCGCCTCGGGCAAAGCCACGGCCCAGGAGGCCAGCCCCTGGCCGGGGGTGGTCCCTCCCCCCAAAACCGCTTGCGTGGGGACTGCGCTGGCCGGCACGCCGGCAGCCTGCAGCTGCCGCGCCAGCCGCTGGGCGCGCTCTTTCAGCTGGGCTTCCCCTTGGGCCAGCAGCCGGTACAGGGGCACCCGCTGGATATCGCCGCTCAAGTAACAGTCCAATGTGGCGGCCAAAGCCACCAGGGCGCTTTTGTCCGGGCGCAACGCCCGTCGCAGGGGGTGTTGCCGCAGCGGGGCCAGCGCCTGTTTTCGGCCCACCAGGATGCCGGCCTGTGGGCCGCCCAGGAGCTTGTCACCGGAAAACAGCACCACGTCGGCGCCGGCAGCCAAAAGCTCCTGCACCGTGGGCTCGTCCTTCAGCCCGTAGGGGCGCAGGTCCACATGACAGCCGGAGCCCTGGTCCACCCAAAACCCCACCCCCGCTTCGTGGGCCAGCTGGGCCAGGCTGGCCGTATCCGGGGTGGCCACAAAGCCGGTCATGGCGAAGTTGGAGCGGTGTACCTGGAGGATGGCGGCGGTTTCCGGGGAAAGCGCTTTCCGGTAATCGGCAATATGCGTGCGGTTGGTGCACCCCACCTCCACGAGCCTGGCCCCCGCTTCCGCCATGATTTCCGGCAGGCGAAAAGAGCCACCAATTTCGATGAGCTCCCCCCGGGAAACGATGACCTGGCGACCGCGGGCATGGGCCGCCAGAAGCAAGAGGAGCGCTGCGGCGTTGTTGGTGACCACCAGCGCGTCCTCGGTGCCAAAGTAGCGGCAGAGCTTCTCCCGCACTGGAGCCAGCCGCTCCCCCCGCTCCCCGCTTTCCAAATCGAACTCCAGGGCCAGGTAGCCGGGGGCTTCCACCGGCAGACGCGGGCTTCGCCCCAGGTTGGTGTGGATCAATACGCCGGTGGCGTTGATCACGGGGGGGTAAGAAGGGCGGGCCATTGCGGCCAGCTTTGCCTTGAGTTGCCCGATGATCTCGGAAGCTTCCGGAAACGGCCCCCCTGCCGCTCGCAGTTGGGCCAGGTGGTCGCGGATGACCCCCTTCACCGTTTCCCGCCCCAGACGGAAAACCGCATCCCCCAGGGCCGCCAAAAGCCTGTGGACCGCCGGCGGGTGCCCACTCATGGGGGCATTGTACGCGGTGTAAGCTATCCCCGTGGACGTACCGCTGGAAGATTTGGAAAAGAAGCTGGAGCTTTTGGCTCGCAAATGGGAGCGGTATTTTGCCGGGGACCGCGAGGTGCCCATTCCCCCCGAGCGGGAGCGGCAAGCACTGGCTCGCCAACTGCAGGTGGTTTCGCGCATGGAGGGCTTGCCCACGGCGGTGCGTTTTCGGCTGGACGGCCTGCTCCACCGTTTTTCCAGCTACTGCCAGCTCTGGGAGCGGCAGCTGCGGGCCAGAAACGAAGCCCGGCGCACAGCCGACGCTTTGGCCGCGGCATCCGTAAAGCCAGCGGACGAGGTGGATCGTTTGTATCGGGACTACGTGGAGGCCATGGAGCGGGCGGGCAAGAAACCGGCCTGGGATCGCGAGGGCTTGCGGCGGTTTTTGGACGGCCAAAAGCGGCGGCTGGAGGAGCAGGGCTTCGAGGTCCAGGGGTTTTCGTTGGTGGCCAGTGGCGGTGGGGTGTCGCTGAAGGCTAAGGCCCGCAAGAAGAAGGAGGGCTCATGAGGAAGGTTTTGTGCTTGCTTGGCGTGCTTTGGGCTGGGGTGATTAGCGCCGCGGTTTTTGAGCGCTTTTTGGACCCCAACGTGCCCCGGGATCGGGCCATCCTCGGTTATTTGCAGCTGGAAAAGGAAGGTAAAGCCACGAGCAACGATCTCGCGGAGCTGGCGGTGCTGCTCGTGGAAAAGGGCTTTCCGCAGGATGGCGAGACCTACTTACGGAAGGCTTTAAAGCTCGACAAGAAAAACGTGCAAGCCCGCTATCGCCTGGGCTTGGTGCTGCAGCGGCTAGGTCGGGACGGGGCGGCGGCCCGGGAGTACAAGAAGGTGATCAAGGCTCGGCCGGGCTTTGCGGAAGCCCAGTTCATGCTGGGTCTGGCTCTGGAGCGCAGCGGCCACCGGCGGGCGGCCATCAAAGCCTACGCCAAGGCTTACAAGCACAACCCGGCGCTGGCTGACGCGGCCAAAAACCCGCTGGTGTTGGACTCCAAGCTGCAAACCCAGGCGCAGCTCCTGCGGTACAGGCGGGAGGTGGCCAGCGCCACCCTCAAGCTCCAGCCGCTGGACCCCCAGGCGGTGAGGCAAATGATGCTGGCCAAGCCGCCGGCAACGCCGCCAGCTGCACCGCCGGCCCCTCAGCCGGCGCCGCCTCCTGCGGACAAAGGCCAAAGCCCACTGCCTTTACCGCCGGCAAAGGGTGACCAGGTAACCCCCGAAGGCAAGGCCTCCCCGCCCCCTTCGCCTTCACCGACGCCCAGCGAGGATGCCGGTGCCACCCCTCAGAGGCCGTTGCTCCCCCTGGGCAACGTCTCGCGGCCGCTGCGGCTTAGACGTTGAACTTAAAGGTGATCACGTCGCCGTCTTGCACCACGTAGTCCTTCCCCTCCTGGCGCAACAGCGCTTTGCTGCGGCAGACGGCCAGCGACCCACAGGCTAAAAGCTCATCCCATCGCACCACCTCGGCGCGGATGAAGCCCCGCTCGAAGTCCGAATGGATGACCCCCGCGGCTTTTACGGCCGTGGTGCCTTGGGGGATGGACCAGGCCCGACACTCGTCTTCACCCACGGTGAAAAACGAAATTTGCCCCAAAAGCGCATAGGCCTTTTCCAGTACCCGGGAAAGGGCCCGGTCGGGGAGCCCCAGCTCTTTCAGGAAAGCTTCCTGGTCTTCCGCTGCCAGCCGGGAAATTTCCTCCTCCAGGCTGGCACATACGGCGGTAACCGCCACCCGCGGGCGGCTTTCCAGCTCCTGCAAGCCCCAGCGCGCCAGGGCCTGGGGCAGGTTGCTGGCTTCGGCCTCGTCGGCGTTCAGGATCAACAGCAAAGGTTTGCGGGTGAGGAAGGTAAAGCCCTTGAGCACCCGCTCTTCTTCGGGCGTCAAGGCAAGCTCCCGCAGCGGCCGCCCTTCTTCCAGAAAAGCCAGACACCGTTCCAGCACCTGCTTTTCCCGTTCCAGCTCCGGGGTGCGGTGCTTGGGGAGCTCCTTGGCCAGGCGCTCCAGCCGCCCGCTGGCCACCGTCAAATCGGAAAGCAACAGCTCGGTTTCGATGAGCTCCAGGTCCCGTTGGGGGTTGAGCTGGCCCTCGGGGTGGGGAACCTGGGGGTTGGTAAAGCCCCGCAGGACCAGAGCCAGCCCGTCCATGGTGCGGAGCTCCGGCAGGTTCAAAGTGGCAGCGCCGCCTTTGGTCACCGGGGGCACGTCCACGAACTTCACGGTGGCAGGGGTGTGCTTGCGGGGCTTGAAGAGCTCGGAGAGCAAGTCCAGCCGGCGATCGGGGACCTTGGCAATCCCCACGTGGCTTTTCCCTGTGCCAAAAGGCACCTCGGCTCCCGTGAGCAGCGAGAAGATCGTGGTTTTTCCGGCGCCAGCAAGTCCCAGAATGCCAAACTCCATGCAGCCTCCGCCGCCATTGTACGCGGTTTCAGCTCACCTCCAGGTTTTTAAAGAAAAGCCAGGGGGTGCTCACCACGCAACCCAGGGCCACGTGCTCCTGCGGCCCAAAGGTGGCCACCAGGGAGCGCGAAAGCCGCGTCAAGGACCCCGAAAGCACCACAACACCTTGCGCTTGGATCTTGCCCCCGTGGGACTCCACCGCCAGCACCAAAAGCCGGAAACGGCCATCGCCCTCCATCACCACCTCGCTCACCGGTGCCAGAGCCATGAGGCCCTCAAAGCCCGGGGGTGGCGCCTCCGAGCCAGGGACCGGCGGAGCCTGCCAAAGATGGACGGGGTGGGGAGCCGGTGGGGCATCCCACGGAACCCGCACCGCGCCCCGGGGAGCTCCGCCGGCTTCTGGCCGCCGGTGGGGAGCCTCTGGGGGTTCGCCCACGAGAACGGGAAGGTTCTGGGCGGCGTAGCCTTCCCCGTCGCAAGCCATGGGCAAAAAGGCCTCCCTTCCCTGCCGAAGGTCCCAGAGGTCCCAGGGCGGGAAAGCCTGGGCTTTCCCCGGTGGTCCCCTGCGGGCCAGGGAAACCAGGAGAGGGGCGGCCACATCGGGGGCCAGCAAGACCCGCAGCAAACCCCGCTCCCGGCGCAGGGGAGGCAAGTGCTGCCCGGGTTCCAAAACCTTTAGGCACGAGGGCGCTCTGAAGTCTTCCGCGTGCCGGCCGGCCCGGCGGAAGGCAACGACCACGCCGGGAAGCACCTCCTGCTGCCATTCCACCAGGAAAAGCCGGTTTTCCCATGAAACCGTAAAGCCTTCGCTGCGGAAGAAAAGCGTTTCGGCGCTGACCAGGGTGACGGTGAGCTCTTTTCTTGCCGGATCTTGGGCCAGCTCAGAAAAAAGCCCCTCCACCTCATCCCGGTTGGCCTTGCGGCCGGGGGGCACCGGCACCGCTCCGAGCTGGTGGGGCTCGGGCAGCGGTGGGTGACCGGGGCTTAAGAAAGCCCACGCCAGCCGCGCTGCTTCCCGTCCGGCCTCCTTTTCGCTGCCCGAGGCCCGCCCGAAGCCCACCAGCTCGCCCTTTTGCAGGCGACAGGCGACACCCAGCTCGGTGGCTTCCCGCCGCAAGAGGAAGCCGCGGCGATCGGCGGTGAGCTGGAAGCTCTCGGCCCGGCGGCAGAAGACCTCCAGAGCATCCACCTTTCCGCCTACCCCTTGCTGGGCGGCGTGGACCGCTGAGGCGAGGTTTACGCTTGCCCCCTTCACGCCGCCTCCACCCGCTCCAGAAGCAGCCAGCTGGCCGCCGCCCCCACCGGCAGGAACTGGTGGTTCTTGCCGCACCATCCCGGTTCCGCCACGGTGACAGAAGGGCTGCCGCCGGCGAGGATGCGGGGACCGCTGGCATCCAAAGGCAGCTTCAAGAAAAATGGGGCCAGCTTTTGCTTCCGCTTCCCGCGAAAAAGCGTGTAGCTTTCCGAGACGGCCAAAAGCAGGGAGCGCTCGGCGGGAACAAAAAGGCCGGAACGCACCCGCACGATTTCCACCCGCGCTTCCGCCAGGGGCGGAGTGGCCTCGCCCCCTTCCACCCAGGCCATGAGGTTGGAAAGGCGGGGCATGGGCGGGTGGTGGGGGCTGGCCCGCCGGGCGTTGCCGGGCTCCGCGGCCCAGGAGGCCCCGTAGCTGCGGTCGGCCAGCACGCCGGTGAGCACGCCGGCGGTGACCAAAGGCTTGGGCCGCGCCGCTTCCCCCTCATCATCGCGCAAGAAACCACCGGGCAGGGGCAACGTGGGGTCATCCACCACGTGCAGCGGTACTGAGGTGATCCGGGTTCCCATGCGCCCGGTCCAGGGGGACTGGCGGGCAAAGAAGCTGTCGGCTTCCAGGGGGTGGCCGAAAAGCTCGTGGCACAGCACCGCTGCGGCTTGCGGGTGGAGGAGGGCGCGAAAGCCGCCACCCGGCGGTGCTGCGCTCCCGCTCTGGGCCTCCTCCAGGTTTGGGGGGTTATCCCCGAAAACCCAGGTGAAGGTTTCCCCCGCTTGGTTTCTGGCATCCACCACCACCGGACGGGAAGCCGCAAACGCTCCATCGGCCCGCACCACCGCAATTCGGCTGGTGGTCAACCCCACCTGCAGGGGAAGTCCGGGCAAAAGCAGTGCCAGCACCTGCGGGTCCGGCAGGGTGAGCTCCCCGACCCAGGACCACGCGGGAAGCGCGCGGGGTTTTGCCCCCAAAAGCCTGGCCAGGTGCTCCCTTCCGCAGCCATCCACAGCCAACAGCGAGTTTTCCTCCCGCAGCGAACAAGCGGCGCGGGTGCGGGCGGAAAGCCGGGAAATTTGCGTGCCCGTCCAGAAAAACTGCAGGCGCAGCTCCTGCCAAAGGTAGAGCTCCCAGGCTTTGGGCTTTTTGCGAGCCAAAACCTCCACCAGGGGCGCCAGGCCGTCCATCCCAGTGCTAGCATAAGGTGCTTTTGCCGGGAGGTGGCGATGGGCGGGGGCATCCGCGAGAAGATTGCTGAGCTCACCGAGGCGAGCCTCATGGGCGGTGGTGAAGAGCGGATCGCCCGCCAGCACGCCGCCGGCAAGCTCACGGCCCGGGAGCGCCTGGCGCTGCTTTTAGACGAGGGCTCCTTTTCTGAGCTGGATCGGCTGGTCACCCACCGCTGCCACGACTTTGGCATGGAGTCCCAGCGCATCCCCGGCGATGGGGTGGTGACCGGTTTTGGCCGCATTGATGGCCGGCCGGTGGCGGTTTTCGCCCAGGACTTTACGGTGTTTGGCGGCTCCCTCTCCGAAGCTCATGCGGAAAAGATCTGCAAGGTCATGGATTTGGCTTTGAAGTTTGGGATTCCGGTCATTGGACTCAACGACTCCGGGGGGGCGAGGATTCAGGAAGGCGTGGTGTCCTTGGGCGGGTACGCCGACATCTTCCTGAGAAACACCCTGTGCTCTGGGGTCATCCCGCAAATTTCGGCGATTTTGGGACCCTGCGCCGGGGGGGCGGTGTACTCTCCGGCCATTACCGACTTTATCTTCATGGCCCGGGGCACCAGCTACATGTTTGTCACTGGTCCCGAGGTGATCCGCACCGTCACCCACGAAGAGGTGACCATGGAAAAGCTGGGTGGGGCCGATGTCCACGCGCGGGTCTCGGGTGTGGCCCACTTCGTGCGGGACTCGGAGCAGGAGGTGCTTTCGGCCATCAGGCAGCTGGTGGGCTTTTTGCCCTTGAACAACGCCGGCGACCCGCCCACAAAAGCCACGCAGGACCCCCCCAACCGGGAGGACCCGGCGCTGGATTCGGTGGTCCCCGAGGACCCGGAAAAGCCCTACGACATCAAGGCCATTATTCGCTCGGTGGCGGATGATGGCGAGTTCTTCGAGGTCCACGAGCACTTTGCCCGCAACATCGTGGTGGGCTTTATCCGCTTGGCGGGTCGCCCCACCGGGGTGGTGGCCAACCAGCCCATGCACCTCGCTGGCGTTTTGGACATTGACGCCTCGGTGAAGGGGGCCCGTTTTGTGCGTTTTTGCGATGCGTTCAACATCCCGCTTTTGATCCTGGAAGACGTCCCGGGCTTCTTGCCCGGGGTAGCGCAAGAACACGGCGGCATCATCAAGCACGGGGCCAAGCTGCTTTACGCCTTGGCGGAAGCCACGGTGCCCAAGGTCACGGTGATTACCCGGAAAGCCTACGGCGGCGCCTACTGCGTGATGGGCTCCAAGCACATCCGCACGGACTTTAACTTTGCTTACCCCACCGCTGAAATTGCGGTGATGGGTCCCCAGGGTGCAGTGAACATCCTTTACCGCCGGGAGCTGGAGCAAGCCCAGGACCCGGACGCCCTGCGCCGGGCCTTGGTCCAGCAGTACACGGAAAAGTTCGCTAACCCCTTGGTGGCGGCGGAACGGGGTTTTGTGGATGCGGTCATTGAGCCCCGGAGCACCAGGCCGCTCATCATCCAGAGCTTCGCCTTGGCTTGGGGCAAGCGGGACTGGATGCCGGCCAAAAAACACGGGAACATACCGCTCTAGCCATGCGCGTCCTTATTGCCAACCGCGGCGAAATCGCCCTGCGCCTCATCCGCGCCTGTCACGAGCTGGGGTGGGAGGCGGTGGCGGTGTACTCGGAGGTGGATGCCGAACAGCCGCACGTGCTGGCGGCGGATGCGGCGGTGTTGCTGGGTCCTTCGGCGCCGCAGGCCTCCTACCTCAACATTTCCGCGCTCCTGGAAGCCGCCCGCCGCACCGGCTGTGAGGCGGTGCACCCCGGGTACGGCTTTTTGGCGGAAAACGCCAGCTTTGCCCGCGCCGTGGAAGGTGCTGGGCTTACCTGGATGGGCCCATCGCCGGCGGTGATCGAGCTTTTGGGCTCCAAGGTGGCAGCCCGCCGGTTGGCCACCCAGGTGGGGGTGCCGGTGGTGCCGGGCACCGAACCCCTGGCCCACGAAAGCGAGGCCCGGCGGTTTGCCCAAGAGGTGGGCTACCCCATCCTCCTCAAAGCCGTGGGCGGGGGAGGGGGCAAGGGCATGCGGGTGGTGGGAAGCGACCGCGAGCTGGCCGACGCTTTTGCCCGTGCTTCGGCGGAAGGGCAGGCGTTTTTTAACGATCCCCGGGTTTACGCGGAAAAGCTCATTGAGCGCCCGCGGCACGTGGAAGTGCAAATCCTGGCGGACCGCTACGGCCATGTGGTGCACCTGGGGGAGCGGGAGTGCTCCCTGCAAAGGCGACATCAAAAGCTCTTAGAGGAATCCCCCTCGCCGGCAGTTTCTCCGGTACTGCGGGAAAAGCTGGGAGCGGCGGCCGTGGCGGTGGCACGGGCGGCTTCGTACGTGACCGCTGGCACCGTGGAGTTCCTCCTGGCGCCGGACGGCTCCTTTTACTTTTTGGAGGTCAACACCCGCCTGCAGGTAGAGCACCCGGTGACGGAAGTGGTTTATGGCGTGGATTTGGCCCAATGGATGATGCGGCTGGCGTTGGGTGAGGAGCTTACCCTCCGGCAAGAAGCGCTTGTCCCCCGCGGCCACGCTTTGGAGTGCCGACTGTACGCCGAAGACCCCGCTCGCGATTTTGCCCCTTCTCCGGGGAAGATCCAGGTGTACCGGGAGCCCTCGGGTCCCGGGGTGCGGGTGGACAGCGGCATTGCCGAGGGCTTGGTGGTGCCTCTGGATTACGACCCCATTCTCGCCAAGCTCATCGTCTGGGGTGAATCCCGGGGGCAAACGCTTTGCCGTTTGCGTCGGGCGCTGGGTGAGTTTGTGGTGCTGGGGGTGCGAACCACATTGCCGCTTTTTCAAGCATTAAGCGTTGACCCCCGGTTCGGGGCGGGTAAGGTGGATACCGGCTTTTTACCGGAGTTCCTGAGGCAGTGGCGGGAAAGCCACCGGCCGTTGGCGGTGGCTTTAGCAGCGGCCCTGCAAACCCTGGGTGTGGGTTCGCCGGCTGAGCCCTACGGCCACGAAGGGGAGCTTTCCCCCTGGCGAGAGGCTGGCCGTCAGCGTTTGCGGTCACGGTGGGTGCCATGATCCGGCGTTTTCGGCTTGCCGAAAGTGAAGTCGAGGTTTTGGTTCGGGTGCTGGCCGGAGAAGTGGAAGTGCGGGTGGGGCGTGAGCTCTTCCGGTTTCGCTTGACGCTTGCCGGACCGCACCGCGGAAAGGTGGAGCTTCCCGGGGAGGTCAAGCCCTTTTGGTTTTCCCGGTTGGGTTCGGGAGTGTGGCAGCTCTTTATCGAAGGTGTAGAGCAAAAGGTGGCCCTCGAAGACCCGCTGCAAGGGCGTGGTGGAACCGGTCGCAGCCACGACGGGCAGGAGGAGCTGGTGGCTCCCATACCCGGGAGGGTTGTGCAGGTTTTGGTGGCAGCGGGGAGCGAGGTTTCGGCGGGAACGCCCATCGTGGTGCTGGAAGCGATGAAAATGCAAAACCTCATCACCAGCCAGCTGGGGGGAAGGGTGCGCGAGGTGCGTGTCAAGCCCGGGACCACCGTGGAGGCGGGGCAGGTGCTGGCGGTGGTGGGGTAGTTTGTTCGGAAAATTGAATGTTCCTCCAAAAACTGGAATATTCTGGTTTTGGGCGACCGAGCTACGTTCTTGCAAGCAAAAGGGTTTTACATGGGCAGGGGGTGGCACGCTTTTTGCTCACAAGATTTAAGGCCGGGTGTTGCCACAAGCCTAGCTTTTGTGGTAGAAAACCGGCTATGAAGCGTCTTAGAGAAAGGAGGGCAAAGCCAGGAAAAGAAGGAGTGAGGTTGCGTGTGGCTTGAATCTGGCATCAGCAAAGCCTAAACGAAAGGAGGAAGTATGAGGAAGATAGGCTGGTATTTCCTAGCATTCTTGGCGATGGGCCTGTTTGTAACCGGGGCCTTCGCCCAAACTACCGGCTCCATTGAGGGCGTGGTGGTGGACGAGAACAATGTGCCGCTGCCGGGTGTCACCGTGGAAGCTACTTCCCCGGCGTTGCAGGGCACCAAGGTGGCGGTCACCGACACCCAGGGCAAGTTCCGTTTGGTGCTTTTGCCTCCTGGGAGCTACACGGTGAAGTTCACCTTGTCCGGTTTTGCTCCCACCGAGCAAACCGACATCAAGGTGGGCTTGGGCCGCGTGGTGACCTTGAACGTGCAGATGAGCTCTGCGTTTAAGGAAGAGGTCATTGTGTCCGGCGCGGCGCCAACGGTGGACACCAAGACCGCCGAGGTGGGCGTCAACCTGGACAAGGACTTCTTCACCAACCTGCCCATCGGCCGTAACTACGCCTCGGTGGTGCGTGTGGCCCCCGGTACCGGCAACGACGCTGCCGGCGTCACCGTGTACGGGTCCACGGGCGCTGAGAACGCCTACTACATTGACGGCATCAACACCACCGGCGTGGAGCTGGGTACCCAGGGTAAGGTCCTGAACTTCGAGTTCATCCAGGAAGTGCAGGTGAAGACCGGCGGCTACCAGGCTGAGTTCGGCCGCACCACCGGCGGTATGATCAACGTGATCACCAAGTCCGGTGGTAACGAGTTCCACGGCGACGTCTTTGGCTACTACGACTCCGACGCGGCTCAGGCCAAACCGGCCGCTGATGTGAACTACTGGGCTTCCCGCCTTTCTCGGTCCTACCTGGTGGATGGCTACACCCGTAAGGACTTCGGCTTTGGCTTGGGTGGCTACTTCATCAAGGACACTTTGTGGTTCTACGGTTCTTACGACTACGTGAAGAACGACGAGGACCGCAAGGTCATTCAGGACTTCCAGGCGCTGGCGCGTCAATATAACGCCCACGACTACGGTTTCCCGGCCTACGGTTCGATCTTCACCAACTCCCAAACCCGGGACCTCTGGTCGGCCAAGTTCACCTACCGCCTGAGCCAGAACCACTCCTTCATCCTTTCTGGCTTTGGCGACCCCTCCAAGACCGAGGGCCCCATCCGTGGTCTGGCCGGCAACCCCGACTCCTTCATGGGTACGGTGGATGAGGGCGGCACGGACCTCGTGGCTAAGTACGAGGGCGTCTTCGGCACCAACTGGGTGGTCAACCTGTTGGCGGGTCAGCACAAGGAGAAGTCCAATGAGGGTGGCCGCGGTTTGAACCAGGTGGCCTTCATTGAGTACTCCAACCCCATTTACGCCCAAACCGGCGTGGTTCCGGTGTGGGATGGCTTCGGCTTTGCCCAGCGCCAGGAGTTCGGCCGCGATGTGTATAAGGGCGATGTGTCCTACTTCCTGAACAACTTCCTGGGTGACCACGAGTTCAAGTTCGGGGCCGAGTTTGAGGACATCTCGGTGAACAACAAGAACTACAACACCGGCGGCCAGCGCATTTACGGGCTTTGCCGCGGTGGCTACACGGGTGACGGTGCTCAACCCTGCGGCCGCGAGATTTACTACCGTCACCGGTTCTTTATGCGGTCGTTCCCCTCGTCTCGTTTTGCCATCACCAACGCCGACATCCTAGTGCCTCTGGTGGTGGACTCCAAGTCCGAGAACTTCGCCATGTACGTGCAGGACACCTGGCGTCTCACGCCCAACTTGACTTTGAACGTGGGCGTTCGCTGGGAGCAGCAGAAGCTGTTCAACTCCGAGGGCAAGGTCAACGCCAAGCTCAACGACGAGTGGGCGCCCCGTGTGGGTGTGGTTTGGGATCCCAAGGGTGATGGTACCGCCAAGGTCTTCGCTCACTTTGGCCGCTTTTACGAAACCATCCCCATGGATATGGTGATCCGTTCCTTCGGGAAGGAAATCACCGCCTTTACCTACAACTACCACGGCGCTCGGGAAGAGGATCCCTCCACCCGTTACAACGTGGCTTGCGATCCGGCGGTGGATGCCTTCCGCCGTTGCTCGATCCTCGGCCACGACTTCACGCCCGTGGACCCCAACCTCCAGGGTCAGTACATTGACGAGGCGGTGGTGGGCGGTGAGTACGAGGTCATGAAAGACCTGGCCGTAGGCGCCAAGTACATCTACCGCGACCTGGGCCGTGTGATTGAGGACGCCCTTGGTTTCGACCAGGGCTACTACATCGGCAACCCCGGCCGTGGTTTGCTCCGCGAGTCCTGGGATATGAACTACGAGCGGTCCTACCCGGTGCCCGAGCCCAAGCGCACCTTCAAGGGCATTGAGCTCGTGGCCCGCAAGCGCTTCTCCAACAACTGGGGCATGATCGCTTCCTACCTCTGGTCCAAGCTGGAGGGCAACTACGACGGGACCTTCCAGGTTTCCACCGGTCAGCTCGACCCCAACCTGAACTCCGCGTTTGACTACGCCGAGTTCCAGGTCAACAACAAGGGTTACCTCTCCAACGACCGTCGTCACCAGTTCAAGGTGGACGGCTACTACGTGTTCCCCTTCAACCTCACCGTGGGTCTCTCTGCCTACTACCGCACGGGTCTGCCTGTGACCGCGATGGGTTACTCCATTGCCTACCAGAACTGGGAGTACTACCTCTCCGAGCGGGGCGCCTTTGGCCGCACCGACGACGAGTGGGAAGCCGACCTCCACTTGGATTACCCGGTGAAGTTCGGTGGCATCCAGGTCAAGTTCTTGGCTGACGTGTTCAACCTCTTCAACCGCCAAGGTGAGGTGGGCCGCAACATGCGTTACGACTTGGGCGAGGATTACACGCCCATCAACTACGACACCGGCGCGTACGAGCCGCCCATCAAGCCCGGCGATGCCGATCGTCCACCTACGAACCCGGCGTTCAACACGCCCAACGCTTGGCAGTCTCCGCGTAGCTTGCGGTTGGGTGTGCGCATCAGCTTCTAGTTGAGCTCACGCTGAAACCCAAAGGGGGGCCGCAAGGCCCCCCTTTTTCTTGCCCTGCTATCCTTAGACGGCATGAAAAAGCTTTTTCTTCCACTTCTTTTCGTCTTGATGGGGGTGGCCGTTGCGCTTTTCCGGCCGGTAGGCCCGAGCAGCGCCCTGTGGGATTCCGCGTCTGGAACGCTGCGGGTTTGTTCCTCGTGGACGCTGGTGCCGCGGTGGGGGAAGGCGGTGGTCTTGCCGCGGGTCGCGACCACCACGACTTTCACCACCCCCGAGGGGGCCACGGTAACGGCGCGGGTGCAGCTGGAGTTAGGCCCTGGGGCGCACCTGCAGCTGGCTGCCGCTCCTACTCCTGAACAGGGCTTGGCCGTTAAGGCCGGACAGCTGGCACCCACAGCAAAGCTTGGGTGTTTGGCGCAGAACACCTGTCGCCAAAAGCTTCAGGAGGAAATGGAAGCCAGCCTGCAGCGGCTGGCTTCGGGGTCTGCGAAAGCTTCTGTGGTGTTAGAGCCTGACCCCGCGGCTTTGTTGGCCTTCCGTCGCCAGGAGCTGCGGCAAAGGGTCTCGCCGCCACGCCGGCGGGTTTTGGTGGTGGGTTGGGATGGGGCTGACTGGGAGCTGCTTTCAAAGCTCGTGGCCCGGGGGCTCATGCCAAACTTGCAAAAGCTCATGGCGGTGGGCACCTACGGTGAGCTTTCTTCCCTCACGCCGCTGCTTTCCCCGCTGATTTGGACCACCATGGCCACCGGCGAGCCACCGGAAGTGCACGGCATCCTGGACTTTCTGGAGGCGGACGCGGCTACCGGAGCGCGGGTTCCGGTGACCAGCCGTAAGAGGAAGGTTCCAGCGTTGTGGAACATGGCTTCGGCTGCCGGGCTGACCGTGGGGGTGAGCGGCTGGTGGGCCAGCTGGCCGGCAGAAGCGGTAAACGGGGTGCTGGTTTCCGATCGCCTGTTTTTCCTGCTTTCCGATGCCCCCGGGGATGCCCCTCCCGGTACCGTGGTGTTTCCGCCGGAGCACGAGGCCAGCTTCCGCGAGCTGGCGGAACGGGCCAAGGTGGAAACCGGTGCGCCAACGGTTGCCACTTTCTTGCCTTTAGAACTGCCCCGCATTCAGGAGGCCTTAGCCCAGGGGCGCGGGATGGCCGACCCCATTGACGGCTTCCGGCGGATTTTGGTGGGCACCCGCGTGTACATGGGGGCTGCGCTTAAAATTGCCGAGTCCAAGCCGCACCTCCTGATGGCGTACTGCATTGGCACCGATGAAATTGGCCACCTGCTGGGGCCTTACCTCCCCCCAGCTTCCCCCGGTGCCGATCCCGCCCTGGTGCAGGCTGCACCACCGGCAGTGGAACGCTACTTTGCGGTGGTGGACCGCTGGTTGGGACGGCTTTTGGAGCAATGCCCGCTTTCGGAGTGCGCGGTGCTTGTGGTTTCCGACCACGGTTTCAAGTGGGGGAGCGACCGTCCCCGGGAGTTTTCGGGTGTGGCCGCCGCCACCGCGGCCCTTTGGCATCGGCCCAAGGGGATCTTTGTGCTGGCGGGTAATGGGGTCATGGCCAAGGGGCGGACGGGCGAGCCCGCTTCGGTGTACGACGTGGCCCCCACGGTAGCGGTGCTTTTGGGTTTGCCTCTTGGGGCCAGCTGGCCGGGAAAGCCGTTGCCGGGCGTTTCGCTTGCGTCAGGGGAAAAAGTAGCCTGGAGCGAGCTGGTGCCACCGGAAAGCTACCGCCCCCGCGTTCAGGAGGTGAAACCCTCAGCGGAGTACGTGGCGCAGCTTAAGGCCTTAGGCTACCTGGAAGGCGGGGAAACCCAGGGTGGCTCCGGGAGCAACACCGAAGGTGAGCTCAACAACCTGGGGCTTTTGCATCTGGAAGCGGGGCGGTTGCAGGAGGCTGAGGAGGCTTTCAAAAAAGCCATTGCTGCCAATCCTGCCTATGCGTCTCCGCATTACAACCTGCGTCGGCTTTACTTTGAAAGCGAACGCTACGAGGAAGCGGATCGCGAGCTCCTGGAGGCCCTGCGCCTGGGTTTGCGCGATGGGCGCGGGGCGTTGCAGCGAGCCCTGGCCGACTACGAGCGCCTGGGCTTGCGGGAGCGGGCAGCGAGCCTGGCCAGCTCGGCGGTTACGCTTTTCCCCCGGGATGCCATGTTGCGGGCGGCGGTGCTGCGGTACCTGCTGGAGCTCAACCGCTGCGGTGAGGCGGTGGAAAAGGCGAGGGAGGCGGTTTCGGCCTTCCCTCAGGATGCGGCGGTTTTGGCTTTTGCCGGGCTTTCGGCCGCCTGTGCCGGCGATACGGCGAGCGCCAAAACCTGGATGGAACGCTCCCTGGTGCTCAACCCCAACCAACCGGAGCTTAAACAAGCCTTGAGAATGCTGGAGTAATGGTGGAGCCGAGGAGGATCGAACTCCCGACCTCCAGAGTGCGATTCTGGCGCTCTCCCAGCTGAGCTACGGCCCCACCAGGCAAGCGTTATCCTAACACGGGGGCAAAACCCCCTCAAGGGGAGGGGCGGTGGCAAGCTTAAACCCGTGCGAGCTGGAAATTGAGCTTTTCTGTCGGGGTCTGCGTATTGATTCTTCGTGCACTTTGGAGGAGGACGCCCGCGGGTTTCGCCGCACCCGCGCCGGTTTGGGCTCGGGGCTGGAGCTGGTGATCCCGGGTAGGCTCAAGGACATCTGGTGCAACGTCCCGGTTTTCGAGCACTTCTGCGCCGCCTCGCCGTTTCTGCTGGTGAAGGAAAACGGGCGCTACGTGGTGGTGGACACCCGCAGCGACGAAGCCTATCAGGTGATTGTACCGCCGGAGCCCTCCTGGTACCGGCGGAAGACCTCCCGCGGCCACGAGATGGCCAGCATCGGGGTGCTGCAGGGGACCTACCTGGGGGTTTACATTTCCGAAACCTGCCGTTTCTGGGACCCCGGTAACGACCGCCACTGCCACTTTTGCACCTCCGGGCTCAACGTGGGCAAGGCCGAGGTGTTGCGCAAGCCGGTGGATGAGGTGGTGGAGGTGGCAAAGGCCGCCAAGGAGGAGTCCGGCGTGACGTTTTTCCACTTCAACGCCGGCTACCAGCGGGAGGACCGCCCCGATGCCAGCCCTTACCACGGGCTTAACCTGGCGGCACCTTACGTCAAAGCCATCCGTGAGCAGGTGGGCGGCTTCATTGGCGTGCAGGTGGCGCCGGTGCTTCGCCACGATTTTTGGAAGTACGACTGGCTCATTGCCCTGGGCGCCGATCACTTTTCGTTTTGTTACGAGTTCCACAACCCCCTCTACTTCGAGCGGTACTGCCCGGGCAAGTGTGGGGCTCTGGGGCAGCGGGCCTTCTTCGAGGCCATGGAATACACCGCGGAAAAGCTGGGTAAGGGTGCGGTTTCCGGAGAAATCATTGCCGGTGTGGAGCCCGTGGAGGACACGCTGCGGGCCATTGACTACATCACCTCGCTGGGGGCTTTCCCTACGGTATGCATCTTCCGCCCGCTGCAGGGCTCCCTCATGGAAAACCACCCTTCCCCCGAGCCGGAAGCCATGAAGCGGGTTTTTGCCCATTTGTGGGATTGCTGCGTTAAATACGGCATCCCCACCGACGTAATCCCCAACATCCAGGTTTCGCTGGTGGTGCAGCCTGGAGACACCGTTTACCTTGCCAAAAACTCCCTGCGGGAGCGAGCCTACCGTGCCAAGATGGCGGTTCTGCGGGTGCTGGGTAAGCCGTTTTTTGCTGCCAAAATGAAGCCCCGGCCGGTGGGGCTTTCGGCGGAAGAGCCTCCCGGCCCTGGGTTTTCCTTTTCCCGGCGGCCGATCTTGAGCTGGTAAAGGCGGAGGGTTTCCTTCCGGCCTTTGGCCAGGTTCCAGCCGGAAAAGGTGCTGATTGGTTGAGCGTTTGGGGCGAGGAACTCCTCAAGCTTTTCTTCCTCACCGGCCCGCAGCAGCCAAAAGCCACAACCTCCGTTGGTAGAGGGCGTTACGATCAGCTTCTCCCCGGCGTAAAAGCGCAAGCTGGGCTCCTGCAAGGGGAAGGCGCAGGTGAGTTGGGGCAGGCGGCGCACCAAAAGCCCTGCGGGGCGGTAAGGCGTTCCCAAGGTCAAAAGCAAAAGCCCCAGGGCGAGGACAGCGCTGGCAATGGCTCCCGCGACCTGCTGGCCCCGGGTGGGTCTTGAGGCCACAAAAAGAAGTGGCAAAGCCGGCAGGATGTAGTGGGGAAGCTTGGTGGCTACGACGCTGAGCACGGCCATAGGGCCCAGAACGCCCCACACCACCGTTCGCCACACCTGGGGGTCCTTCTTCTCATCCGCGCGAAGAAAACGAACCAAGCTCAACAGCAGCGGAAAGCCGGCAACCGCCAAGCTGGCAACGTAAAAAGGCGGTCCCAGAAGAACGCCCAGGGGTCCGCGAATGCCGTGGCTTTCCAGCGGCGAAAGCGCCCTTTGCACCACGTGCTTGCCCAGGCCCAACCGGGCAAAATCCCAGTCGGTGGCGAGGTTGGCCGGCAGAAACCAAGCGGCCACCACGGCGGCCGAAAGCAACGGCCCCCACCACGGCACTGCCGCCCGCCAGAGCTCTTTGCCCCTCCCGCAGTAGCCGGCTAAGGCGGGCAGCACAAACAGCGGCGTCACCGGTCCTTTGGCCAACACCCCCAGCCCAAACAGCAGCCAGGCCAGAAACGCCCATCTGGGACTGCGACATTTGGCTACTCGCACGAAGGCTAACAGAGAAGCGGTGGTGAGCGCTCCCACCAGCGCGTCGGGGGTGGCCAAAACCCCAGCCAGGGCTATCCCGGGTAAGAGCGCCCAGCGTTTCTCTCCGCAAAGCTCCTGGGCTAGTTGAGCGGCCAGCCAAAGCCATGCCAACAACGCCAAAAACGAAGGCAGGCGAAAGCCCAGCTCCCTTTCCCCCACCAGCGTGGTGGCGGCCCACTGCAACCAGTAAATGAGAATGGGCTTGTCCGGGCGCAGCTGGCCAAAGTTTTTGGGCACCAAAAGGTCGCCGGATTGATGCATCTCCCGCACGGCCCGGGCGTAACGCGGTTCGTCCCGGTCCACCAGGGGCGCCCAGGCGGCCACCGCCAAGAGGATGGCCAATGCCAGAACGGTGGCAATCCTGGGGGCGTTCATGCCCCCTGCCCTCCCTTAGTAAAGCTCGATACGCCCGCTGGTGGTGCTCACCAAGAGCTTGGGTCCGCTGCCCGAAAGCACCAGCTTGCCGCCCTTTCCTGGGGTTTCCCCGGGGTAGGCGGAGCGGATCTCCCCGCTGACCGAGGAAACCTCGCCAGCGGGCTTGCTTCCCGGGGGCAAGACAAGGCGCACCTTGCCCGAGGTGGTGGTGACCCGGACTTCGCTGCCTTCGGGGAGGGCGTCAAAGCTCAGCGCCACGTCGCCGGAGGTGGTGGCCACCCCTACCGGCCCCAAGAGCCCGGTCATGCGCACCTCTCCCGAGGAGCTGTCCGCCCGCACCAGCCGTGCTCCGCCCACCAGCTCCACGTCCCCGGAGGAGGTGCGGGCAAAGGCCGAGTCCACGGGCTTGGAAAAGCGCAGGCGCATGTCACCGGAAGTGGTGCGGGCTTCCACTTCCGGGGCGTAACCCACAAACTCAATGTCGCCGCTGGCGGAACGCAAGCGCAAGGGCCGAGCCTTGGGCAGTTCCCCGTCCAGCTGCAGGTTTCCGGAGGTGGAGGAGAGGTCCAGCTGCACGTACGGCGGCACCACCAGGTTCAAACGCGCCCGGGTGACCACCACGCCCTTGAAAAAAGCGGATTCCGTAGGCTGAACCAGCACCTTGAAGGCTTCAGGTTCCTCCACAAATTGCGGGCGGTGGGACGCCATCCACGCCTCTACGGCTTTTTCCTTCAACCCGGCGCAAGCCAGCTCCACTTCCACCCGCACCTCATCAATGGCCGAAACCCGCACCACCAGGTCCAGGGAGCCCGCTTCCACCACCACGTGCATGCCTTCTTTGGCCGCCGCTTGCTTGACGATGGTTTCCTTGCGCTCGGCAGCCTCCAGGCAAAGGCCAAAAAGCATGAGCACGAGCCCCATCCAGCTCTTCCGCATACGCGCCTCCTTAGCCCATGCTAGCAAAAAGCCTTTTGGGCTTTGCGCTGCAGCGGCAAAGACGGCCGCTTATCGCGACTTGCCAGAGCTGTGCAAAGTTCTTGCGTTTGCTAAGCTACGGCGGTGCCCGCCAAGGAAAAGGCAGAAGCGGCAGGGGCCGTGTCTTTTTCTGTCGAGCGTCTGCAGCGCTTGGCGGCCATGGAGGAGGATCACTTTTGGTTTCGGGGCCGTTGGCTTTGGGTGCAGCGGTTTCTCCAGATGGTGCGGGGCGCTTCCTCAGGGCCGGTGTTGGATATCGGTTGCGGCACGGGTTTTTCGGCGGCGTTGCTGGCGTCCCAGGGCTTTCCGGTCGTGGCTTTGGACCCCATGCTGGAGGGCCTGCGGCTGGCGGCCCACCGAAAACCGAGACTTCATTTGGTGCAGGGGAGCGCCCTGAGCTTGCCCTTTCGCCCCGGATCCCTCCAAGGCGCGCTGCTTATGGACGTTCTCGAGCACGTCCCGGCCGAGCAGGCGCTGGGCGAGGTATGGCGGGTCCTTACGCCCGGCGGGTTCTTGATCTTCTCGGTTCCGTCCTTGCCCTGGCTTTGGAGCCGCCGGGATGAGGGCGCCGGTCACTTTTGCCGCTACACTCGCAAGCAAATGAGGCGTTTGCTTATTCAGGCGGGCTTTATCCCGCAGGAGCTGCGCTACTATCTCTTTCTCCTCCTGCCGGTGGTGCTTGTAAGCCGTCTGCTTGCGCGCTTTTGGCCTGCTTCCGAGCAGCTGGAGGAAAGGCCCGGGAAGCTCGCCAACACCCTGGGGTACGTTTTGGTGCGCGGGGAGGTGGGAGTCGGCCGCTGGATATCCTGGCCGCTGGGCTCCTCCCTGGTGGGTTTGGCCTTTAAGCCAAGGGAGGGCTTCCGGGGATGAGCGGTCCTTTTGAGCTGTTCCTCTTTTCCACCGATCCCGCCTTTATTCGCAGGGCCGTGGCCGGGGGCGTGAGCGCAGTGGTGGTGGATTGGGAGGTGGCGGGGAAAGCCAAACGCCAGTGGGGATTTGACACGGAAATAAACGCCGACACCTTTGAGGACCTCCAGCGGGTTCGGGCTGCCACGGAAGCCCGGGTCGTTTGCCGCGTGAACGCTTTCCACCCGGCTACCCGAGAGGAGCTGGAGCGAGCTATTGGCGGGGGAGCGGACGAAGTCCTCCTCCCCATGGTGCGGACCACGGCGGAAGTGCAGCAGATTTTGGAGTGGCTGGCGGGGCGAGCTGGGCTCGGGATCCTGGTGGAAACCCAGGCCGCGGTGGCCATGGCCCAGGAGCTTGCCCGCTATCCCCTTTCCCGGGTGTACGTGGGGCTCAACGACTTGGCCATTGACCGTGGTTGTGCCAACATCTTTCGAGCTTTAGCTGACGGCACGGTGGAGCTGCTGCGCCAGGTCTTCCAGGTGCCCTTCGGTTTTGGTGGCCTTACCGTACCAGACCAAGGGTTTCCCATCCCTTGCCGCCTGCTCATTGGCGAAATGGCCCGCCTGTCGGCAGGCTTTAGCTTTCTCCGCCGCTCTTTCAAGCGGGATGTGGGCTCAGGTGACCCTGCTGCTGCTGTGGGGAAAATCCGTGCCGCTTTGGAACAAGCCCGCCGCCGCTCACCGGAGCAGGTGGTCAGCGACCACCGGGAGCTGCTGGCGGCCATTGAAAGGGCCGAGGCGTTCTTTGCTGCCCGAAACCGCGGGGAAGGGTTATGAGGTTGCAAGAGGGGACCCGCGTCTTGCTTACCGGAGGCACCGGTTTTATCGGCGCCAACCTGACTCGAGCGCTCCTCTCCCGGGGCGCTTCGGTGCACCTCCTCTGCCAGCCTTCAAGCTCCTTTTGGCGGATTAACGACCTCAAGGACCGGCTCACCATCCACCAAGCTGACCTTTTGGAGGCCGAAACGGTGCAAGCCGTGGTGCAGGCGGCCCAACCCCAGGGGATCTTCCACCTGGCCATGGCGCCGGGGCACCCCTCCTCGCCGGCGGAGCGAAGCTTGTCGCTGGCGGTGGCCACGTTGGGTACCGCCCATCTGCTGGAGGCGGCGCGGGCCGCGGGGGTTGCCCGGGTGGTTCACGGGGGAAGCTCGCTGGAGTACGGCCCGCGGGAGAGGGCATTGGAGGAAAGCGATCCGCTCCAGCCCAAGACCTTCCGGGGTTTGGCCAAAGCCACCGCCAGCATGGTGGCGAGCTGGTACGCCCTTCACGGCGGGCTGAACGTAACCATCCTGGGCTTCTTTTCCGTCTATGGCCCCTGGGAAAGCCCAAGCCGCTTCATCCCTACGGTCTTGCGCGCAGCCCTTCAGGGAGAGGAAATTCGCCTCACCGCTCCCGGGTTTCGCCACGATTTTGTGTTTGTGGAGGACGTGGTGGCCGCTTGCCTGCGGGCGGCGGAAGCGGAGCTGGCCTCGGGGGAGGTGTTCAACATCGGTTCCGGCCAGCAGTGGGCCAACGAGGAGGTTGTGGCTTTGGTGGAGCGTTTGGTGGGCCATCGCCTGCCCGTGAGGGTGGGGGCATACCCGGCGCAACCTCCGGACACCCACCACTGGCAGGCCAATATTGCCAAAGCACGAGCCCTTCTGGGGTGGGCCCCGGCTCATTCCCTGGAAGAAGGGCTGCGGAAAACCCTCACCTGGATGCAGGAGCACCATGATCAGCTCGGTTGATACCTCCGTGGTGGTCCCGGTTTTCAAAAACGCCGAAACGGTTTTGGAGCTTTACCGTCGTGTGGCCACGGTGCTGCAATCCCTGGGCGGCACCTGGGAGCTGATTTTCGTGGACGATGCGTCCCCCGATGGTTCCCTCCAGCACCTGAGAAAACTAGCCCAGGAGGATACCCGGGTGGTGGTGCTAGCCTTGGCGGAAAACGTAGGGCAACACCGGGCGGTTTGGCTGGGTCTTCAGCGTGCCCGGGGGCAGATGGTGGCGGTTATGGATGCCGACCTCCAGGACCCCCCGGAAGCGCTCCCGGCTGTCCTCAGGGCCCTCCAGGATGCGGGAGCGGAAAAGCCAACCGTGGTTTTTGCCGGCCGGCAGGGGCGGTATCAGTCGTGGCCGCGGATGGTGACCTCCCGTTTTTTCAAGCACCTGCTGCACCTTTGGCTGGGTCTGCCGGCTGATGCTGGCTTGTTTTGCGTGATGAACCGCAAAGCTGTGGCGTGCCTGGCCCGCTGGGACGTGCCCCGCCCGTACCTTCAGGTCATGCTGGCCTGCGCCGGCGCTTCCTTCGTTTCCTTACCAGTAACCCGCCCGCTCAGGCCTGCAGGGGTGTCAAGCTACAGCTCCTGGCGGCGGCTGGTGTTGGCTTTGCGGGCGTTGGGCCTTGCCCTCCGCTTGAAGCTACATATGCCGCCCCGGGGCCGGGCCCCGTGGCCCATCCGTGAGTGCATCGGTGGGTCAAGCGAGCACGAAAAGCGATCCTGGGAGGTTTTCCGCGATGCCAGCTGACGATCCAGTGGAGCTTCACAACGCTTTGCAGCGGGAGTACTTTGGCCGGCGCATCAAAAAAACCATGCTTCCGCAAAAAACCCCCTACGTGTGCCATCACGTGGAGGTGCTGATGGCCTGCTTGAACCTGGATTCGGGGGCCCGGCTGCTGGAGGTGGGTGCGGGTCTGGGACGGCACGCCTTCATCCTGGCGGAAATGGGCTTTCAGGTGGAAGGGTTGGAGCTTTCCCCTTTTCTTGTGGCCAAGTTCCAGGAGCTGGCCGGACCGCAGCCGCCTTTTCCCATGCACTGCGGCGACATCCACAGCTTCCCTCCTGAGCTTCGCGGCCGCTTCGATGCTGTGGTGGGGTTTTTTGTGTTGCATCACTTGGCCGATTTGCCGCGGGCTTTTGCCTCCATGAAGCTGCTTTTAAAACCCGGGGGCAAGATCGGTTTTGTGGAGCCCAACCCACTCAATCCGCTTTACTACCTGCAGATCTTCCTCACTCCGGGCATGTCGTGGAAGGCCGAGCGCGGGATTCTCCACATGCACGCGCCGCGTTTGCAGGGGCTTTTGCAGGCGGCGGGTTTTGCGGGGGTGGGGGTAAAGCGCTTTGGTTTTTTCCCGCCTTTGTTGGCCAACCGCCGGTGGTTGATCCCTGTGGAGCGCGCCCTGGAGCGGCGGAAACTGCTGCAGCCCGTCTTGCCGTTCCAGGCCTTTTGGGGTACCCAGTGCTGAAGAAAGCGGCAGCGGGCTTTGCGCTTTTCCTGGCAAGCCTTTACGTTTCCTGGGGCCTGGGTGTGAACCCTGCGGATGAGGCCTGGTTTCTCCAGGTGCTGTGTCGCATCTACCAAGGAGAAACCTTATACCGCGACGTGTTTTTCGGTACACCACCGCTGTCCGTGTACGTGAGCATGCCGTTTCTCTGGGTTTTGGGTCCCGAAATTTTGGTGGTGAAGCTCGTTTCGGCTCTTTCGTACGCTTGTTTGCTTTTCCTGGGTTGGCAGGGTCTGTCCTTGTTAGGTGCTGGACCTTCTTTTCGCCTGGCCTTCGTGGCCTTAAGCCTGGCTTTGGCCCCGCCTTTCCCCACCTCGCCCTACCACCTGCTGGCCATGGCCGGTTTCATGGGCAGCCTGGTGGCTTTTGTGGCCTGCGCTCAGGGACGTCCCAGCCCCGGGGTTTCCTGGGCTAGCCTGGCGGGCTTCAGTGCCGGCCTGGCGTTTTTGGCCAAGCACAACGTGGGCGCTTTGGCCCTGGCTGCGGGGCTTGTGGCGTTCCTTTTGGCGAAGCCGCAGCCAGTTCGGGAGGTCGTAAGGTGTGGCTTGGCCTTTGGGATAACCTCCCTTGCCGGGTTGGTCCCCGTGGTGCTGCAGGGAGCAGGGGGACCATGCCTGGAATACCTCGTCTTCGGCAAGGGCAACTACCTCAAGCAGGCTTCCCTCCCGTATTTTGGTGGCCTCGGGGAAGCCTTGGAAAAAGCGGGCGGAGCGCTACACAGCTGGGATTGGCGGGCGGCGGTGCAGCTGGGCCAGCTTTTTGCCTACACCCTGCCGCTGGTGGTGGGGGTTGGGTGGCTTTTTCTTGTTTTTTACCGGTGGCGCGGGTGGCAGCGTCTCCCTCTGGCCCTGGGGGTGTTCCTCCTAGCTGCCTGGGCGGGGATTTACCCGCGGTTTGACCTTTACCACGTGCTCGGGACCTTGCCGGTGTTTCTCTTTGCGCTGGTGATCTTGACAAGCGTCATTTGGAAGCAGCGGTTGGCGCAAGCGCCTGGGGCTCGGGTCTGGGTTTTGGCTGTGGGAGCTGCCCTGGCCCTGGCGCTTGTCGGCCAGCTGGTGCTGCCGGTGGTGAGACTTGCCCGGGGAGATTTGGTGTTGGCGTTGCGACCGCACTTCCGTGGCGCGTTGCTGCCCGCCTCTTGGGTGCAAAAAGCTGAGCTTCAAGCCCCGCGCTTGCGCGCGTTGGCGAGCAACTCTCCGGGCTTTTTGCTTTCCCCGTTTGCCGGGTTTTGGTACTTGGCCGCGGACATCCAAAACCCCACCCCCTTCGACTACCCCATGAGCACGGCCTTTGGCCGGCATGGGGAGGAGCAAGTGGTTCATGCCTTGGAAAACGGCCACATTGGCTGGGTGTGCTGGCAAGAGGGGAGCTGGCCGCTTAAACCCCAGCGTCTGGAGCGTTACTTGGCCGAGGCTTGGCAGGCCGGAGAGGACCTGTGCGACTGCCGGGTTTACCGCCCCCGCCTGCCGTCCAGCGAACGTTGATTTCTTCCGGTTTTCGTGGCCTGCCAGCGGCTTGCCTCACCGGGATGGCGCTGTTTTTTGGCCGCCCGCTAGCGGAAGGGCCGCAGTAGGGGACCGGAAGGGGGAAGCCTTGACGGGTTGGGTGGCCTGGGGTATATTCAAGGCCTCCGGCAATGCCGGAGAAGGGGTTCTTTGCCAAGCAAGGGGACGAGGGCAGGTTGCAAAAGGCTTGCAAAGCCTACCTGCCGGCAGCCCGCGGAGCAGGCGCGTAGCTCAGTTGGTTAGAGCGCTACCTTGACACGGTAGAGGTCAGCGGTTCAAGTCCGCTCGCGCCTACCATCGGTTTTGCTCCGCTTGCGCACGATGAGGATATAGGCGCGTAGCTCAGTTGGTAGAGCGCATCCCTCACACGGATGAGGTCTGCGGTTCGAGCCCGCACGCGCCTACCATGCGCCAGCCCTGCCGTCCCCAGCTTGGACGGCTTTTTTGTTTTTTGCGGAGCAGAGGGAAAAACAATGAGCGAGCGCATCGTGCTGGAGCTGGAAGGCGGAGTCACGCGGGAGTTTCCCCAGGGAACCACGCCCATGGACGTGGCCCGCGAGCTGGCCGGGGATCGCCTTGCCGAGGTTGTGGCCGGCCTTCTGGACGGTCGCATCGTGGATTTGCGGGCTCCCATTCCCGCCTCGGGTCCCTTCCGCTTGCTTTTTGTGAGCGACCCCGAAGCCGGTGAGGTCATCCGCCACTCCGCCGAGCACGTGCTGGCCGATGCCGTCGAGCGCCTGTTCCCCGGGACCATCATTGACGCCGGCCGGCAGGATCACTCGGAGAAGTTCCAGTACGATTTCCGCCATCCTCGGCCGTTTACCCCGGAAGATCTGGCCAAAATCGAAGAGGAAATGGCGCGCATCATCGCCCAGGACCTCCCCTTCACCCGGGAGGTGGTCACCCGCGAACAGGCCTTCGAGCTTTTCAAGGCTCGCGGTGAGGAGCTCAAGCTCATCCGCCTCCAGGACATTCCCGAAGGCGAGGAAATCACGGTTTTCCGGCATGGGGATTTTGTGGACCTGTGCCGAGGTCCGCACGTGCAGCGCACCGGGCAAATTGGCGCCTTTAAGCTTTTGGAAACCTCGGGGGCCTACTTCAAGGGCGATGAGCGCAACGAGATGCTCCAGCGCATTTACGGCACGGCTTTTGCCACCAAGGAGGAGCTGGACGCCTACTTTGCCCGCATTGAGGAGGCCAGGCGCCGGGATCACCGACGGCTGGGCCGCGAGCTGGATTTGTTTTCCTTCCACCCCCTGGCCCCGGCTTCGCCGTTTTTTCACCCCAAAGGCGCCATCGTGTACAACGAGCTCATCGGCCTCATGCGCGAGCTTTACCAAAAGTACGGCTACCAGGAGGTCATCACCCCCCAGCTTTTTGACGCCGAGCTGTGGAAGATCTCCGGCCACTGGGATAACTACCGGGAAAACATGTTCCTCACCGAAGTGGAGGGGCGGGAGTTTTCCTTCAAGCCCATGAACTGCCCTTCCCACTGCTTGATTTACAAGTCGGCAGCCCGTTCCTACCGCGAGCTGCCGCTGCGTTTGGCGGATTTTGGCCGCTTGCACCGGTTTGAGCGGTCCGGTGTGGTGCAGGGTTTGACCCGGGTTCGCTCGTTTTCCCAAGATGACGCGCACATCTTTTGCATGCCCGAGCACATCGGCCCGGAAATTGACAGGCTTTTCGACCTGATGTTCGAGGTGTACCACCTGTTCCGCTTTACCTCTCCCAACATTTACCTTTCCACCAAGCCGGAAAAGGCCATTGGCGAGCCGGAGCTCTGGCAGCACGCCGAAGCCACACTGGAAGCGTGCCTCAAAAACCGTGGTGTGGCTTACACCGTCAACCCCGGGGAGGGGGCGTTTTACGGGCCCAAGATTGACTTTGTGGTGCACGACGCCATTGGCCGGGAATGGCAGCTGGGGACCATTCAGCTGGATTTCAACCTGCCCCGCCGCTTTGAGCTCACCTACGCCGCAGAGGATGGCAGCGAAAAGACGCCGGTGATGATCCACCGGGCGGTTCTGGGTTCCATTGAGCGGTTTTTTGGTGTGATGTTGGAGCACTTTGCCGGCGACTTGCCGTTTTGGCTGGCCCCGGAGCAGGTGCGGGTGCTGCCGGTTTCCGACAAGTTCCTGGAAGGGGCCCAGACCATTGGCGAGCGCTTCCGGCAAGCTGGCCTGCGGGCTTCCGTGGACAGCCGCAACGAAAAGCTGGGGGCCAAGATCCGCGATGGGGAGCTCGCCAAAGTGCCGGTGCTTTTGATCGTAGGAGGCAAGGAGCTGGAGCAGGGAACGGTTTCGGTGCGCCTCCGGCATCGGGGCGATTTGGGGGCGCACCCGGTGGCGGAGGTGGTTGAGCGCTTGCGGGAAGCCAAAGCGTCCCGGAAGCTTGCACCGTGGGAAGAAAACTAAAAGGGAGGCCACATGCCAAAGATCAAGACGTTAAAAGCAGCAGCCAAGAGGTTTAAGCGCACGGGAACGGGGAAGTTCTTGCGCCATCACGCCTTTCACAGCCACATCTTGACCAAAAAATCGGCCAAGCGGCGGCGGCATTTGCGGCGAGAAGCCCTGGTTTCCGGAGCGGACAAGGCCAAGGTGGAGCGCATGCTCCCCTACGCCCACTGAGGAGGGTTCACCATGAGGATCAAAAGGGGTAACCACCGCGTTCAGCGGCGAAAGAAAATCTTGAAGCTGGCCAAGGGCTACTACCTGACCCGGCACAACGCTTACCGCATTGCCAAGCTGCAGGTGGAGCGGTCGCTGGTCTACGCCTACCGGGATCGTCGTCAGCGCAAACGGCAAATGCGGGCTCTGTGGATTGTGCGCATCAACGCCGCTGCTCGCCTGCACGACCTCTCCTACTCCCAGTTCATTGCTGGGCTTAAGGCGGCCGGGGCGGAAGTCAACCGCAAGATGCTGGCGGACATTGCGGTGCGGGATGCGGCGGCCTTTGAGGAGCTGGTGAAGGTTGCCAAGAAAGGCTTGGCCTCTAAGGTCAGCGGGTAATGCTTTCGGAGCTTGAGCAGGTAAGGCTTGAGTTTGATCGGGCCTTGGCCGCGGCCGGCGACGATCCCCGCCAGCTGGAAGAGGTGCGGGTGCAGTTTGCCGGCCGCAAAGCGGGTATCCTGCGCAAGCTGGAGGAAAAGCTCGCCTCCCTGCCGCGGGAGGAAAAACCCGCCTTTGGCAAGGGGCTTAACGAGCTCAAGGCGTACATCGAAGGACAGCTCAAAGCCGCCAGCGAAAAGGCCCGCACCGCCAAGGCCAAAGGGGAGGACGTGGACGTTACCCTCCCCGGGCGCAAGCCCACCCTGGGGGCGCTGCACCCGGTAACGCTGGTGCGGCGGGAAATTGAAGAGATCTTCCTGCGCATGGGCTACTCGGTGGCCGATGGCCCTGAGGTGGAGGATGACTGGCACAACTTCGAAGCCCTGAACATCCCCCCCGATCACCCGGCCCGCGACACCCAGGACACCTTTTACCTCCCCGGGGGGCTGTTGCTTCGCACCCACACCTCGCCGGTGCAAATCCGCACCATGGAGCAGTTCAAGCCGCCCATTCGCGTGATCATCCCCGGTCGGGTTTATCGGCGGGACTCGGATTTGCGTCACTCCCCGATGTTCCACCAGGTGGAGGGGTTGGTGGTGGACGAGGGCATCTCCTTTGCCCACCTCAAGGCCACTCTGGAAGCCTTTCTCCACCGCTTGTTCGATCCCTCCCTTCAGGTTCGCCTGCGCCCGAGCTTTTTCCCCTTCACCGAGCCTTCGGCGGAGGTGGACATCACCTGCGTGCTGTGCCGGGGCAAAGGCTGCGGGGTTTGCTCGGGTTCCGGGTGGGTGGAAATCCTGGGGGCGGGGATGGTGGACCCCCGGGTTTTCCGGGCGGTGGGGATTGACGCCACCCGCTTTACCGGCTTTGCCTTTGGCCTGGGTCTCGATCGTGTGGCCATGTTGAAGTACCAAATCCCCGATTTGCGCTTGCTGTTTTCCGGAGATGAGCGGATGTTGCGGCAGTTTCCCGGAGGGCTTGGGCGGTGAAGGTGCTTTATTCCTGGATTTGCGAGCATTTGGAAGGGACTCTGCCAGCTGCCGAGATGGCCGAGCGCTTGACCGCTGCCGGGCTCAACGTGGAGCTGCGCACCCCCCAGGGGGATGACGAGATTTGGGAGGTGGATGTCACCACCAACCGCCCCGACTGCTTGAACCACCGGGGCCTGGCCCGGGAAGCGGCGGCAGCCGGTAGCGGGCGGCTCAAGCCCTTGCAGGTGACGGTCTCGGAAAAGGGGCCGGCGGTGGAGCAGCTGGCCAGGGTCACCGTGGAGGACCCCGAAGGTTGCCCCCGCTACTGTGCCCGGGTGATCCGTAGGGTAAAGGTGGGTCCGTCACCCCAGTGGCTGGCCGACCGCCTTGCCGCCTGTGGCATTCGCCCCATCAACAACGTGGTGGATGCCACCAACTACGTGCTTTTGGACTTAGGTCATCCCCTCCACGCCTTCGATTTGGCCAGGGTGGAAGGCAGGCACATCCGCGTTCGAAGAGCGGGCGCCGGCGAAAAGCTCGTCACTCTGGACGGCGAGGAGCGAACCCTTACCGTTGAGGACCTGGTGATTGCCGACGAAACCAAGGCGGTGGCGCTGGCGGGGATCATGGGCGGGGCCAACTCGGAAATCACCGATACCACCCAGGACGTGCTTTTGGAATCGGCGTACTTTGCCCCTACGGCAATCCGCCGCACCCGCAAGCGGCTGGGGCTGGATACCGAGGCGTCCCGCCGTTTTGAGCGGGGGGCCGATCGCGCCATGGCCCGCATTGCGGTGGATGCGGCGGCTCAGCTCATCGTGGAGCTGGCGGGGGGCGAGGTAGCCTCCGGTGTTCTGGACTCCTGCCGGGAGCTGCCGTCTCCGGCCACCATCTCCTTCACGCTGGAGGGGCTTTCGGCCTTTGCTGGCGTGGCGATTCCTGAAGCCTTCGTTCGGGAGGTGCTCACGGCCCTGGAAATCCCCTTCCAGGTGCAGGGTCACAGCTTTTCCTGCCAGGTACCCACCCACCGGGTGGATCTGGAGCTTCCCGAAGACCTTTACGAGGAGATCCTCCGCCACTGGGGCTACGACCGCATCCCCTCGGTGCTTCCACCGCTGCGAGAAGGCCCAGGGGAGCGGCGGGGGAGCTTCCCGGTCACCGATCGGGCGCGGGATCTGGCCCAAGGCTTGGGGTTGGCGGAGGCCATTACCTACGCCTTTGTCCCCGAGGAGGTGGAGCTTTCCTTTCAGGCGTCGCCTCTGGTTGCCCGCGGGGAGCTGGTACGCCTGGAAAACCCCTTGTCCGCACGCATGGCGGTCATGCGCCGCACGCTGTGGTCGGGGTTGGTGGAAGCGGCAGCTTCCAACCTGCGGCGGGGCGCGGAGCGGGTGCAGCTCTTCGAGGTGGGGCGGGTGTTCTTTGCCAGGGAAGGCAAGGTCCAGGAGGAGGAAAGGCTCGCGGTGGTGCTTTCCGGCGAGGTGGGGGCGTGGGACCGCCGGCGTCCGGTGGACTTTTTGGACCTCAAGGGGTTGGCTGAGGCGCTGGCGGAAGGGCTGGGGCTTCCTCCTTGCGCCTTTGCCCCGCTGGCTGATCCTTTTGCCAACGGCTGCGGGGCGGTAATGCAACGGGATGGGGAAGCGGTGGGCGTGCTGGGCAAGCTCAGCGAAAAGGCTCAAGCCCTTTACGATGCCCCCCGTCCCCTTTGGGCCCTGGAGCTGGTTCTGGACGTGGCGGCTGCCCCCGCTCCACCGAAATTCCAGGAGCTTTCCCGCTTTCCGGCGGTGGTGGCCGACCTCACCGTGCGCCACCCCCTTTCGCTCCCCTACGGCACCCTGGTGAGCACCCTGTGGTCTTTGGCTCCGGAGATCCTGGAGCGGGTGGAGCCGGTGGTGCGCTACCGGGGGGAGCAGGTGGGGCCCGATGAGGTGAAGACCACGCTGCGGCTTACCTACCGGCACCGGGAGCGCTCCCTCACCCAAGAAGAGGTCAACGCCGCCCATTTTGCGTTGATGGAGGCTTTGGCAGCCAAGCTTTCGGTTTCGTTTAGCTAGGGAGGGGCCATGGAAAGCCTGGACATCCTCGAGCAGCGCATTGACCGATTGATAGCGGTCTACACCGAGCTCAAAGAGAGGGTGCGGGAGCTGGAGGAGGAAAACCAGCGTTTGCGCGAAAACGCGGAGCAGGAAAAGCTGCAGGAGGAACTTGCCGCCCTCCGGGAGGAGCGGGAAAAGCTCCGGCAAAGGCTTTCTAAGCTGTTGCAGCAGCTGGAAAGCTTGGGAGTCTAATGACCGGGCTTGCCAAGCAAGAATCGGCTTCTCCCTGGCCCGAAAACGTTCGGGAGATCACCCCCCGGCGTATCTTTGAGGCGCTCTCTTCCGGGGTGCTGGGGCAAGATAAGGCCTTGGAGTTCGTGGCGGTTTCGGTGTACAAACACGCCACCGGCACCCTGCCCGGCAACCTCCTGCTCATCGGCAACTCCGGCACCGGCAAAACCACGATCATGAACGAAATCCAGCGCCTCTACCACGAGGTGCCGGCTTTCAGGCCCCTGCGGGCCATGACCATCATCAACGCCAACCTGCTGGTGGATTCCGACCGCATGGAGTTTCGTCCGGAAAGGCTTTTGTCGGCGGTGGAGCAGCGGGCCCGGGCGGTCATCGGCCACCCGCCTTCGGCTGCTGAGCTTACCGAGCTCATGGAGCGGGCCACCGTGTGCGTGGACGAAATTGACAAGATGTCCTCGGTGGTAGCCGGCAAGCCCAACCCCATTGGCGTGGTGTTGCAGCAGGGTCTGTTGACGCTCATGGAAGGGGAAGTGGTCCCATACCGCACCTTTGTGGTGGAAAACGGTGAGGAACAACCCAAGGTGCTGGACATCAACACCAAGGGCATGATGTTCATTTGCGGCGGGGCTTTTGAGGGCCTTTACGACCAGGTGTTTTACCGGGTCACCAGCCCCGGTTCCGGGGAAAAGCTGAAAAGCACCGCCATCCGCACCGCCGACGGGCAGGTGCGCATTGAAACCCGCTTCTCGTTGGCCGATTTCTTCCGCCTGGAGGACCTTTTCACCTACGGCATGGTGCCGCAGTTCATTGCCCGCTTTGACAACGTGGTGATCCTCAACGACCTCACCGTGGACGTGCTGAAGGCCATCCTCCTTTATGCCAACGATTCGCCGCTGGTGCGCACGCGGAAGTATTTGGCGCTTTTCGACATTGAGCTGGAGGTGGAAGAGTTAGCCGCTGCCATCATTGCCGAGCAAGCGGAGCGGCAAACCCGCACCGGTGCCCGCGCTTTGCGCGGGATTTGGGGCAGGATCATGAACCCCGTGGAGTTTGACCCCTTTGGCTCGGGGTTGGTGAAACCCAAACCCGAAGGGGGCTTCCGCCTCACCGTCACCGCCGACCTGGTTCGCCGCACGTTGGGCGTATAAAGCGCGTCGCGGAGCACCCCCTGCGCGCTAGCCCAACGTGGGGCTGCCGCACCGGTGCCAGGCAAGCCAAAGCGCCAGCTCGGAGCTTTGGTCTGGCTCGCAAAGGGCTCGAGAACCACGCCCGGTCTGGGGTTAACGCAGGATTGCTGGCAGTTAACCGCGACCTGCCGGGGCCACGGTAAGCTTTGGCAGGATGAAGCGCAGGACGCTCCACTTAGACCACGAATACTTTCCAGAACAGCCTCCCGGTTGCGCAGGCTTCGGCTGTGGGTTTCTTTTGGCTTTTGCTCTTTTGTTTCGCTGGTGGCTTGCCAGCGACTGGAGCTCGCCAACTAACTTTCTGGGTCCCCCGGTGCTTGCGGTTTTGGCGGGCTTGGCCGTAGCCCGCTTTGGCGAGCGCTTTTTTCGCAAGGTACTGGACCTTTTCTTCTGGTGGTGGTGGCCCTAGTTGCCGGGCCGTTTCCGCCGGCAGAGCTTAGAGGGCAAGGGGTCAGGCGACGGCCTGCAGAAGCTCGCCTGGACCAAGGGGCGGCAGCAGTACCTGACCTGAAGGGGTGAGGCGGCTGCCGGGGAAGCGCGCCAGCAAGCGCAAGGCCAAGTCGTGGGAGGTGGGGGCGGCAGGGTCGAGAGTCAGCTCCAGGCCCGAAGGGGTCCTGCGGATGCGGCGGATGCGGTGAGCTTGGGCCATTTGCCGCAGCTTTTGCAGCTCCAGGAGGTTCCGCACTGGCTGGGGCAAGGGCCCAAAGCGGTCGGCCAGCTCCTCGGCCAGGCTTTCCAGCTGAGCCGGCGTTCGGGCGGCGGCCACCCGGCGGTACAGGGAAAGCCGCAGGGCTTCTTCGGCCACGTAGGTCTCGGGGATGCGGATGTCTAAGCCCAAATGCAGCTCCACCGCTGGGGCCTCCTCGGGCAACGCTTGCCCCTTGAGCTCCGCCACCGCTTCTTCCAGCAAGCGGCAGTAGGTTTCGTAGCCCACCGCTTCCATGTGGCCGTGCTGCTCGGCGCCCAGGATGTTGCCAGCACCGCGGATTTCCAAATCCCGGGCGGCCAGGCGGAAGCCGGCCCCCAAATCGGCAAACTCCAGAATGGCGGCCAGGCGCGAGCGGGCGGTTTGGCTCAAAGCGGCTTCTTCGGGGATCAGCAGGTACGCAAAGGCCAGTCGGTCCGATCGCCCCACCCGCCCCCGGAGCTGGTAAAGCTGGGAAAGACCGAAGCGGTCGGCGCGGTTGACGATGAGGGTGTTGGCGTTGGGGATGTCCAGGCCGTTTTCCACGATGGCGGTGGCCACCAGCACGTCGGCCCGGTGCTCCACGAAGGCATCCATGGCCCGCTCCAGCTCCCGCTCGGACATCTGCCCGTGGGCCACCACCACCCGGGCTTCGGGCACCAGCTCCCGCACCAGCTTGGCCATGGCCGGCAGCGATGCCACCCGGTTGTGCACGAAGAACACCTGGCCCTGGCGGGAAAGCTCAAAGCTGATAGCTTCGCGGATGACCTCGGGGTTGAAGGGCACCACGTGGGTTTGCACCGCCAGGCGATCCCGGGGTGGGGTCTCGATGATGGAGACGTCCCGCAAGCCCAAAAGCCCCAGGTTCAGGGTGCGGGGAATGGGGGTAGCGGACATCGCCAGCACGTCCACGTTGGCCTTGAGCTTCTTGAGCTTTTCCTTTTGCGCCACGCCAAAGCGCTGCTCTTCATCCACGATCAAAAGCCCTAAGTCCCGAAAGCGGACGTCCTTGGCCAAAAGCCTGTGGGTGCCGATGACGATGTCCACCGATCCTTCGGCCAGGCCGGCCAGCACGGCCTTTTGTTCGGCAGCCGGCAAAAAGCGGGAAAGCATGCGGATTTCCACGGGGAAGCCGGCAAAGCGGCGCAGAAACGTGCGGTAGTGCTGCTCCGCCAGCACCGTGGTGGGCGCCAGAAAGGCCACCTGCTTGCCGTCCATCACCGCTTTGAAAGCGGCCCGCATGGCCACCTCGGTTTTGCCGTAGCCCACGTCTCCCACCAGCAAGCGGTCCATGGGGCGGGGCGACTCCATATCGCGCTTGACCTCGGCCACCGCTTGCTCCTGGTCCGGGGTGAGCTCCCACTCAAAGGCCGCTTCGAACTCCTTTTGCCAGGGACCGTCTTTGGAAAAGGCGTAGCCGGGGGTCAGCTCGCGAGCAGCGGCCACGCGCAGGAGCTCCTCGGCTAAATCCTTCAAGGCCTTTTTCACCCTGGATTTGGTGGCCTTCCAGGTGCTGCCCCCCAGCCGGTCCAGGCGCGGGGCAGCCGCCTCACCGGCGGTGTACTTTTCCAGAAGGTCGGCCCGCTCCATGGGCACCAGGAGCTTGGCACCACCGGCGTACTCCAGCTCCACGCACTCGTGTTTGCTGCCGTCCAGGGTGACGGTGCGAAACCCCAAGAACTTGCCGATGCCGTGATCGCGGTGCACCACGAAGTCGCCCACCTTGAGGTCGCGAATGTCGAAGAGCACCTGCGCCAGCGTGCGGGAGCGGGGCGGCGCTTTAGGCAAGTTGGTGAGGTCCTGGCGGCCAAACACCGCGAGGTGAGCTTGCGGCCAAAGAAAACCGTGCCCCAGGGTGCCGTGGACGATACCGATGCCGCCCGCTTCCGGAAAGCCCTCGCGGAAGGGCAGCTCCTGGTCCCGGAGGAGGTGGGCTAGCCGCTGGGCTTCCCCGGGGCTGCCGGCCACCAGCACTTGCGCCATGCGCTCCGCCAAACCCCGCCGCAGCTCTTGAAGCAAAAGCTGGGGGTGAGAGGCCAGCTGAGGCGCGGGCTGGGTGACCAGCCGAAGCGGGTTGGGGCGGTTTCCGCTTTCCAGCTCTTCTACCACCGGCGCCTTACCCAGCTTTTCCAGCAACTCGGTGGGTGGATGGAGCCACGCTTCCGGCGGAGGGAGGGGGAGCTGACGGCAGGCGGTTTCATGGGCCTTCGTAAGGGCGGTCCAGGCCCGGGCCAGCTCCGCTTCCACGTCGGCGGGCTCCACCACCACCAGGGCTTCCGAAAGCTCCCAGGGATGCCCGCAGGCCTCTCCCACCGCGGCAAAGGGGGCTACCACCGGGTTTGCCACCCCTTCCCGCAGCATTTCCGCCAAGAACGGAAACCCCTGTTTTTCCCAGTGTTCGGCAGCCCGCGTGCGCACGCGGGGGTTGGTGGGGAAAAGGCTCATGGGTGAAAGCTGCAGCTCGCCCCTTTCCTCCACCGAGCGCTGGCTTTCCGGGTTGAAGGCGCGGATGGTCTCCAAGCGGTCCACATCCACCACCAGGCGGAAGAAGCCATCGGTGGTGCCTAAGTCCAAAACTTCGCCGCGGAGGGCAAACTCCCCCGCTTCCTCCACCACCTCCACCCGGTGCCACCCCTCTTCCCTGAGGAAACCCGCTAGCTCCTGAAGGTCCAGCGGCTCGCCGGGGACGAAGCGCCGCACGCGGGCCAGCAAGCTCTCGGGCCGGGGAAAGGGCAGCGGCAGCAGGCGGGCGGGAACCACCAGGCGGCTGAGACCCCCCTCAGCCCACCGAAGAAGGGCCGTCACGGCTTCAGCGGTGGCAGCCAGGGGGGTGCCCTGGGGGGCGTAGGGGAGCAGCATGTGGGCGGGAAGCGCCGCCGCCGGGTGCTGGGGGAAGAAAAGCCCGTAGCTTGCCGCCAGCTCCAGGGCGTCGCTGGGGGTGGGAACCACCACCACCGCCTTTTCCTTTTGGCCCAGGAGCAGCTCCACCCCCAGGACCCGGGCGCCGGGGCACACCCCTACCACCCGCTGGGGTGACGTGGCCCCCAGCACGTTCAGGGCCTCCTGCAAAAGCGGGAAACGGCTCATGTCTCCCTACCCACGGGTGAGCTTGCGCACCGCTTCTGCCACCATGGCCGCTGCCTCCTCCACCTCTTCTTCGGTGGTGGGCCTGCCCAGGGAAAAACGCAAGGCGCTGTTGGCTTCGGCGGGGGTCCTGCCGAGAGCCAGCAGCACGTGGGAGGGCTTGGGCTTGGCGGTGGCGCAGGCCGAAGCCGGGGACACCGCCAGGCGCGGCAGGGAAGCCACCAAGGCCCCGCCATCAAGGCCCACAAAGGAAACGTTGAGGGTGTTGGGGACCTTCTGGCTGGCATCGCCGTTTTCCAAAAGCCGCGGGAACGCCTCCAGTAGCTTTTCCCGCAGGCGGTCGCGGAGGGCCGCTTGCCTCTTGCTTTCCTCCTCGAGGTTTGCGACCGAAAGCTCCAGGGCTTTGGCCATCCCTACGATCCCAGGCACGTTGAGGGTTCCCGAGCGCAAGCCGCCTTCCTGCCCGCCCCCGTGCAGCAGGGGCTCCAGGCGCAGGGGCGGCTTTTGCCGGCGCACGTACAAAAGCCCCACCCCCTTGGGCCCGTAAAACTTGTGCGCTGAAAGCGAAAGCAGGTCCACCCCCAGCTTCTGCACGTTAACCTCCAGCTTGCCAGGGGCCTGGGTGGCGTCGCAGTGCACCAGCACCCCCCGCTGGTGGCAGAGGCGGGCAACTTCCGGCACCGGCTGGATGGTGCCGATCTCGTTGTTCACCAGCATCACCGAAACCAAAAGCGTGTCGTCGGTGAGGGCCTGGACCACCGCTTCGGGGTCCACCACCCCGCTTTTCCCCACCGGCACCCGGGTGACCGTAAACCCTTCCCTTTGCAGGCTGTCGCAAGCCTCCAGAACGGCCGGGTGCTCGATGGCCGTGGTGACGATATGCCGCTTCCGGCTGCTGCGGGCAAGCCCTTTGATGGCCAAATTGTTGGCTTCGGTGGCGCCGGAGGTGAACACCAGCTCCTCGGGGTTTGCCCCTAAAAGCTTGGCCAGCGTGGTGCGGGCTTGATCCACCAGCGCCGCGGCCGCCCACCCGTAGGCGTGAGTGCGGGAGGAGGCGTTGCCAAAGTGCTCGGTGAAAGCCGGGAGCATGGCCTGAAGCACTTGCGGGTCCACCGGCGTGGTGGCGTTGTAGTCCAGATAAATGACCTTGGTCATGGCCACTCCTTGCGTTGCAAAGCTATCCAAAACTCTATGTCCGGGCTGGGCGGCTCCGAAAGCACCAGGCACCCGCTCAGGGCCACGGGATAAAGCTCGCTGGTGCCGGGCCTCTGGGCCCAGAGCACCAGAAGCTCCACGCCCTGGTGCGGTCCGGTGGCCGACCGAAACTCAAAACGGCCCCCAGCTTGAACCGAAAGGGCCCCGGGGAGCGTAACGCGGGTGCCGGGCAAGAACTCCTGGGGCTGAAACCACCCCCGTCGGGGTGGGTAGCTGTAGCTGTTTCCCTCCGGTACCGGAGCGGCTCCCGGGAGCGGCTCCCAAAGCACCTCCACCGCCGCCGGTTGCCAGGGCGCCGGAAGGCGACCGGAAAGCACCAGCCGGCCCTTGGGTGGGCAGATGGCCGCTGGGGCGGAAAGCTCGGCAAACTTGGTGGCCACCTCGTGGGTGAGCACCAGCCGATTCTGGGAGAAGGCAAGCCCCACACCCAGGTGGGTGGCCTCGGGTACGAGCAGCGTACGGCGGTGGCCGTCGGCGGGTGGCTTTTCGTCAAGCATGGCCCGGGTGAGCTCCACGGCCAGCGCGGGGATGGCCTCGGGCGACAGTGTTCCGGTGGTTTGGTAGCTGCCCACGTTTTCCCGGTGGAAGCCTGTGCCTCCCGCCAGCACATAGCGCAGGTGCGGGGCTACCCCATCGCTGGCGAAGTGGCCGCGCCGTTCTTCCGCCAGCAGCTTGTGGCAAAAAGCGTCCCCCACCTTTTGCAAAAGCGGGTCGGGTGCCAGCGGGGCCAGCCCGTGCTGGCTTCGGGCTTCGTTCACCAGCGCCAGGACCTGGTTACGAGCGAGCGCCAGCGGGTCGGAGCTGGCAGAAAGAAGCACAAGGGCGAACAAGCTGTGGTAGGCTTGCCGCGAACGACGATGATTCGTTTTGGCACGGCTGGTTGGCGGGGGGTGGTGGGCCAAGATTTTACGTTTCGCCAAGTCCGCCGTTTGCTTTGGGCTTTGTCCCGCCTGCTCCCGAAAACCGACCCCCCCCAGCCGGTGCTGGTGGCTTACGACACCCGGCTGCTTTCCGAGAAGCTGGCCCAAGAAGCGGTGGATGTGTTTACGCACTTTGGCTTTCCCACCGTGTTGGCGGATCGCGATCTCCCGGCCCCGGCTTTGGCTTGGGCGGTGCGCCAGCGCCCGGGGCTCTTGGGGGTCATGTTCACCGCCTCCCACAACCCCCCAGAATACAACGGCGTGAAGCTCTACACCAAGGACGGGGTGCTGGCGGGGCGGGAGTTCACCGACCGCGTGGAAAGGGAAGTGGAGCACTTGGCCTCCCAGCCGGAGCCGTTTTTCCTGCGGCGGGAAGAGCTGGTGCGGGTGGAGCCGCTGGGGGAGGCGTACCTGGCTGCCCTGGAGGCCCACGTGGACTGGGACGCAGTGCGCCGAATACCCGGGAAGGTTGTGGTGGACCCCCTCTTCGGCACCGCCCGGGAGTTTTTGGATCGCCTGCTGCTGGCCCACGGGGTGCCTACCCGGGTCCTCCACGCCACCAAGGACCCTTACTTTGGGGGCTACGCCCCGGAGTGCACGCCGGCCAACTTAGCCACGCTCCGGGAGGCGGTGCGGGAGGAGGGGGCCATCCTGGGGCTGGCCACCGACGGCGATGCCGATCGCTTTGGGGTGGTGGACGGCTCCTGTCGGGTGTTGCCCCCCAACCCGGTGCTGGCGGCGCTGGTGGATTACCTCACCGGCTCTCGGCGGCTGGGAGCGGGGCCTGGTGGGGTGGGGCGAACCGTGGCCACCACCCGCCTGGTGGACCGCATCGCCGCCGCCCGCGGCCTGGAGCTTTTGGAAACCCCCGTGGGTTTTCCCAGCCTTGGGCCGCTCTTGCTTTCGGGTAGGGTTTGCGTGGGGGTGGAGGAATCGGCAGGGCTGGGTGTTTCCGCGCACCTTCCCGAACGCGACGGGATCTTCGCGTGCCTTTTGCTGGCGGAAATGGTGGGGGCCACGGGTTTGCCGTTGCGGGCCCTGCTGCGCAACCTTTTTGGCCGCTACGGCACGTTGCTTTCCCGCCGCGTGCAGCTGCCCCTGCGGGAGGAAAGCCCGCGGGCTTTGGAGCTCCTCCGGGGCCGCCAGTTCCGGGAGTTTGCCGGGCTTGCGGTGACGCGGGTGGAGCGGGAAGGGGGGGTGTTGCTGGAGCTGGCAGGGGGAGCGTGGGTGCTGTGGCGGCTTTCCGGCACCGAGCCCAAGGTGCGGCTGTACGCGGAGGCGCCCACCACCAACCTGCTGCGGGTGCTGGTACGGGAAGCCAAGAAAACCTGGCGCAAAGCCGAAGAGGAGGTGCGACATGTTTGAGATCGTGGCGGTTCGGGGGCGAGAGGTTTTGGATTCCCGGGGCAACCCTACGGTGGAAGCGGAAGTAGAGCTGGCTTCGGGGGCGGTGGGCACCGCCTGCGTGCCTTCGGGGGCCTCCACCGGTAGCCGCGAAGCCCTGGAAAAGCGGGACGGGGACAAGAGCCGCTTTGGCGGCAAGGGGGTTTTGCAGGCGGTGAAGGCCATCAACGAAGACCTGGCCAGCGCGGTCATGGGCTTGGATGCCAGGGACCAGGCGTTCATTGACAAAACCATGCGCGAGCTGGACGGCACCCCCGACAAATCCCGGCTGGGCGCCAACGCCATCCTTGCGGTTTCGCTGGCTTGCGCAAAGGCAGCCGCGGCGGAGTGCGCCCTCCCCCTTTACCGCTACCTGGGAGGTGCGGGGGCGGTGGTGCTGCCGGTGCCGCTCATGAACGTCATCAACGGCGGGGTCCATGCCGACAACTCCCTGGACATTCAAGAGTTCATGCTGGTGCCGTGGGGCTTTGATTCGTTCCGGGAAGCGCTGCGGGCCGGCGTGGAGGTCTTCCACGCTCTGAAAGCCAAGCTCAAAGCCGCCCACCACGTCACTTCGGTGGGGGATGAGGGGGGCTTTGCCCCTAACTTGCCCTCCAACCGGGCGGCCCTGGAGTTCTTGGTGGAGGCCATCCAGGCGGCGGGCTACAAACCCGGGGAACAGGTGGCCTTGGCCATTGACGCCGCGGGCTCCGAGCTTTTCACCGGCGAGGGGTACGATCTGGCCGGGGAAAAGCGGTTCGGTTTGGACGCCGGAGACCTGGTGGCCACCTACGAGGAATGGGTCCGGGACTTCCCCGTGGTGCTCATCGAGGATGGCCTGGCGGAGGGGGACTGGGAAGGTTGGAAGCTGCTGAAGGCCCGTTTGGGGCACAGGGTGGTGCTGGTGGGGGACGATATTTTCGTCACCAACCCGGCGCTCATTGCCCGGGGGCAAAAGGAGGACGTGGCCAACGCGGTGCTCATCAAGCTCAACCAAATTGGAACCTTAAGCGAGACCCTGGAAGCTTTGCGCTTGACCCTGCACCATGGGTGGAAGGCGGTGGTTTCCCACCGCTCGGGGGAAACCGAGGACACCACCATTGCCGATTTGGCGGTGGGGTGCGCCTGCGGCCTCATCAAGACCGGTTCCGCCTCGCGCGGGGAGCGCACCGCCAAGTACAACCGCCTCCTGCGCATTGAGGAGGAGCTGGGTGAAACGGGGAGGTTTGCCGGGCCGTGGCTCTTCGCCCGTTCCGCTTCTTGAGGCTTTTGGGCCTGGTTGTGGTGCTCGCCTACTGGGCGTGGAACTACCCCAGGGCCCAGAGGGAGCTTTTGGAAGCTCGCAAGGAGTGGGAAGAGTTGCAAGCCAAAAGGCAAGCCCTGGTGGAGCAGGTGGCGCAACTGCGGCGTGAGGTGGAAAGCCTGGAACGCGACGCGGAAAGTCGCTCCCGGGCGGCCCGGGAGCTTCTGGGGGTGGCGGGAACGCAGGAAAAGGTCGTGATCCTCTCCCAGCCTTAGGACCCCTGCGTGCAGGGTACAATGGGCGTACCTATGGGTGCGGAACCGAAGGCCATAGGCCGGTTTGAAATCGAGGGGGTTTTGGGGCGTGGGGCCATGGGGGTGGTGTACCTGGCCCGGGACCCGGTCATTGGCCGCAAAGTGGCCCTGAAAACCCTGGTGCTTCCCGAAGGGGCTGACGAAGCCGAGGAGTTCCGCATTCGGTTTTTGCGGGAGGCGCAAGCGGCGGGCATCCTCAACCACCCGGGCATCGTCACCGTGTACGACGCCGGAGTGGATGAGGCCACTGGCCTTTCCTATATTGCCATGGAGTTCGTGGAGGGCAAGAGCCTGCGCGACCTCATGCGCCAGGGCTACCCGTTTTCCTACTCTGATGTGGCGCGCATCGGTGCAGCTTTGGCGGTGGCCTTGGATTACGCCCATGCCAAAGGCGTGGTGCACCGGGATATCAAGCCCGCCAATATTCTCATTACCGACCAGGGGGCGGTGAAGATCACCGATTTTGGGGTGGCGCGGCTTGCCACCTCCAGCCTCACCACCACCGGGCAGTTCATCGGCACCCCCAACTACATGTCCCCCGAGCAGGTGACCGGCTCGCCGGTGGATGGGCGGTCGGACCTCTTTTCCTTGGGTGTGGTGCTTTTTGAGCTGCTCACCGGTAAGCGGCCCTTTGCCGGTGAAAGCGTCACCGAGGTTTCCTACAAGATCGTGCACGAACCACCGCCGGTGCCTTCGCAGCTCCGTCCGGGTCTGCCCCCGGCTTTTAACCCGATCATCCTCAAGCTTCTGGAAAAAAAGCCGGAAAACCGCTACGCCCGGGGCCTGGAGGTAGCTCGTGCCCTGGAAGCCCTCCGCCGGGTGCTGGCGGGAACCGGGGAAATTCCGGTTCCCCGGGTTCCCGAGGGCGAGCCAGCCGCCACTGCCGCTTCGCAAGCGGTGGTGGTCAAGCCGGAAATGGCAGCCACCGCCACCAAGGCCACGGTTTTGGCGGAAGGTGGGGAAAAGCAGGAAGAGAAGGAGGAGACCCCCTCCATTTGGCGGCTGCCCATTGCCACCCGCTGGGTGGTGATCCTGCTGGCTGCTGTCCTGCTGCCGCCCCTGGTGACGGTGGCGGTGCTTTACGGCAAGATTGACCGCGGTCCCTTTGCCGGGCCTCCCCCTGGCGAGCCGGCCCGCCGCCATCAGCTGGCCATGACGGTGCGGCAGGCGGCTTTGTTGCTTTCCCAGGACCCCGAAAGGAGCCTTGGTCTTTTGGCACCGGTTTGGGACCAAGCTCCCCAAAGCCCGGCGGCTCGAGCGGTGGCCGAGAAAGCCCGGGAAGCCCTGGCCCATCGTCAGGAATTGGCAACCCAGCAGGCCAAAATCCAAGCGCTCCTGGACGAGGGCATGGGGCTTTTGCGCCAGGGGCGGGTGACCCAGGCCAGGCAGGCGTTTCAAGCCGTGCTGGAGCTGGATCCGGAAAACGTGCTGGCGCAAAGGGGGTTGGAGCTTTCCCGGGGGGGTGGGGGGTCACGTCCGGGGGAAGCCCAGGTGCAGCGGTTGGGGCAGGCGGCGCAATCCACCCCGGTGGGTGGTTCCGCTCGCCTGGAGCTTTACTTCAACTCGCCTTTGAGCAATGGGGAGTTTGAGCTGGAGCTGGACGGGGCCCTTTTGGGGCGCAAGGCCTTTGACTTTGGCAGCAAGGGTTTCTTGGGCATCCGCAAGCGGGGCACCGGCATCGTGGAAGATGCCTTTCCCGTTAATGCGGGAGGGCACAAGCTTTTGGTGCGGCTCAAAGGCGAGCGGGGGGAGGTGCTGGGGGAGCAGGTCTTTACCGTTCAGTTTGCGGCCGGTGGCCGTTACGTGCTGCGGGTGGAGATGTTTTCGGAAAAGGAAGTGCCGCGCTTTTCCCTTTCGGCGCGCAAATAAGGAGGAGCCGTGAACGCTTGGATTGTGGTTTTTTTGCTGTTGCCTTTGGTTGCCTTCGGTCAAACCAACCCTCGAGTTCGTCTGGAAACCAACCAGGGGGTGATGGTGCTGGAGCTTTACCCAGACAAAGCCCCTAAAACCGTGGCCAACTTCCTGGCCTACGTGCAGTCGGGCTTTTACAACGGCACGATCTTCCATCGGGTGGTGCCGGGCTTTGTCATTCAAGGGGGAGGGTTTGATACCGCTTTCCGGCAAAAGCCCACCAAACCCCCGGTGGAAAACGAAGCCACCAATAAGCTTTCCAACCTGCGGGGCACAGTGGCCATGGCCCGCACCGCCGAGGTCCACTCCGCCACCAGCCAGTTCTTCATCAACTTGAAGGACAACACCTTCCTGGACCATCGGGAGACCACCCCGCGGGGCTACGGCTACTGCGTGTTTGGGCGGGTGGTGGAGGGCATGGAGGTGGCCGACGCCATTGCCAAGATCCCCACCGGCCCGGGTGGTCCCTTCCCTGCCGAAGTGCCGCAACAGCCGGTGGTGATCCTCAAGGCTGAGGTGCTGGCCAATCCACCCAAACCGTAAGGGTTCTCCCCTCGGACACCACCGTAACCTGGGGGGGCGGGCCCTGGCGGAAGGAAGCCAAAAGCTTGGACACGTGCTGACGGACAAAGGCCTGCGCCCAGATCGCTTTTGCCTGCCTTTTCAGCCGGAGCTTCCAGCATAGGGCCCAGCGCTGGGGGACCCTTGCATCGCGGATGAGGCGCAAGCGGTCCCCGTCCCAGGCTCTGGCCAGCTTTTCGGCTTCCTCCCCCCCAGCCACCTGGGAAAACCAAAACTTTACGGCCCACGCCCCCAGGCTATCGGTTAAAAGCTCCTGAAAGCCCTCCGGGACGGGCGGCAAGGCGCGGTTTGCCAGGTGATTACAGGGCGAGCCAAAAAGCAAATGCGCCGTGCACGTCGGCGGGTTGGTCAAAAGGCCGTCCACCGCTGGCCACCCCCCTTTCTTGTAAGCCGAAAGCACCGTGCGCAAGCCCTGGGCGTAGGGGAAGGCCAGGTCCTCCACGAAAAAATCGCCGATGTTGGCCGAGCGGGCCAGGGACTTGCTGACCTCCACCAGCGCCTGGGCCGCTTGCTCGAGGCTTTCGGTGGGGGGAGGCGAGGGGCTTTCCAGCAGCAACATCACCAGCATGGCTTCCCCTTCGGCGATGGCCGAAAAGCTGCGCTGCTGGTCGGAGTTGTCCTTGACGCTCAAGAGCTTGGTGGGAAGGCCGAAGCGCGCCTCCTGGGCGGCGTGGGCGAGCTCGTGCACCCATACCACCGAGCTTTCCTCCTCGCTGGGCAGGGGGCGGTTCACCACCACCATGGTGTCCCGGGAGGGCTCGTAAAAGCCCAGGACCTGGCTGGCGTAAAAGTCCAGAAGCCGCTCGTAAAGCTCTGGTGTGGAGGGCACAAAGCCCAGGCGCTGGAGCACCTCCATGTACAGCTTTGGCGGTAGCGGCAGCTCGTTGGCAAGCTTTGTGGCCAGCCTGTCCTTGAGGGAAGCGGCGGCCAGGAGCTCACACCGGGGCTGCCAGCGGCCATCCAGCCCGCGCAACTGGGCTACCCTGGGGACTTCGGTGAGGAGAGCGGGGGGGCAGGGTGTGGCCGCCCAGGCACTTAAGGCCAAAAAGAAGGTGGCGGCGAACGTGGTAAACTTCCTACGCATGACCGTGGAAGCGAAAATTTCCATTTTCTCGGCGTATGAGAACATTGAGCTTGCGGAAAAAATGCTCTTTGAAGTGGCCCGCGCCAAGGTCAACGAGGAAGACCTCTACTGGGCGGCTATGGCCTTGCGGGAAGCCCTGGCTAACGCCATCAAACATGGCAACAAGCTTAACCCGGAAAAGCGGGTTTTTGTTACCATTCAACTGGAGGAAGGGCAGGAGCTCAGGATGATCGTGGAGGACGAGGGGGAAGGCTTCGACCCCGGACGCCTCAGCGATCCCCGAAGCCCCGAAAACTTGCTCAAGGACAGTGGCCGGGGGGTTTTTTACATCCGCCACTTTATGGATGAGGTGAGCTTCGACCGCTCCGCAAGCGGTGGGACTAAGGTCGAGCTTAGGAAGAAGTTGGCAAGGAGGAGCGCATGAAAGGGAGTTTTCGCGACGTACAAGGCGTAAGGGTGCTGGATTTGTCCGGGAAAATCACCATCGGTGCTGGGGATGTGGAGCTTCGGCGCCTGGTGGAAGAGGCTTTGGCGGCGGGCAAGACCAACATCCTGGTGAACCTCAAGGACGTGACCCATATTGACTCTTCCGGGATCGGGGAGTTGGTGGCGTGCTTTACTACCGTCAAGCGGCGGGGCGGGAGCATGAAGCTGGTGAACCTGCCTCCCAAGATCAACGACATCCTGCAGGTCACCCAACTCATCACGGTGTTTGACGTCTTCGACAACGAAGCGGAAGCGCTGCAGAGCTTTCAAGCTTGAGCTGCCGCTGGGGAGCTGAGAGCGGCTGCGTTTGCTTTTCTGGTGGGGCGCCGTATGAGGACGGCAACCTAGGTGTGGGGTGTGCGGGTGGATTTTGGGTTTTTAACTCGGGGTCGGTGGTAGCATTTTCCCGGAGGGTGGCATGCAGGTTCTGGTGGCTGACGACAGCCGGATCTTTCGGGTTTTGGTGAAGGAGCTCCTGGAGGAAAAGGGGGTTACGGTGTTTGAGGCGGCGGACGGCAAACAGGCGCTGGACGCCGCCCTGGCCTACCGCCCCGAGCTTTTGATCCTGGACGCCCTCATGCCCCGGCTTTCCGGTTTTGATGTGATTGCCAAGCTCAAGGAAAAGCTTCCTGAGTACCAACCCAAGGTTTTCATCGTCACCGCGGTGTACAAGAGCTACCGCTGGGAATCGGAAGCCAAGACGGTTTACAAGGTGGACGAGTATTTGGAAAAACCCTTGGAACCCGAAACCCTGCTGGCTGCTCTCCGGCGCCACTTCCCTGGGGAAAACTTCTAAGCCTTTACGCCTCGTCTTCCTTTTGCATCTTGCGAAGGGCCGCTTCCATGGCCTGGAGGATGGCTTCTACGTCTTTTACCCCGTGGGCCAAGGAGAGAAAGGCCGGTGCTGGGCTTTTGGCGGGGAGCAGGGCGCCGTTGTCTTTGACCGCTTCGTAAAACCGCCGATAGGTGGCCTGGTCGCAAGCCGCAGCTGAAGCCGCATCCCGCACCCCCTGGCGCGAGAAGCTGAAGGAAAAGATCGAGCCCACACGGTTTACCCGCAGCGGCCGCTCGAACTTTTCCGCCAGCGCCTGCACGCCGGTTTCCAGCTGTACCGAGCGTTCCTCCAAGCGCAGGTAGCCAGCATCGTTGCGCAACACCGAAAGGGTGGCTACGGCCGCTGACACCGCCAGGGGCGAAGGCGGCGGAGCCACCTCTTCCGCCACTGTCACCTCCAGGTGCTTGGCAAAGGCCACCGCCCCCAGGCTGCTCACGCCACCGCCCAGCACGCCCCCCAAAACCAGCACGTCGGCATCAATGTGGAAGGCCTGGTTGGCGCCCCCCCGGTCCACGCGGAAGCCGGTGAGGGTTTCGTCCAGCACCAAAAGCGCCCCAACGTTGCGGGTGAGTTCCCGGACCTTTTGCAGGAAACCCGGGTCGGGGGGGATCACCCCAAACTGGCTGGCAATGGGGTCCAAAAGCACAGCGGCGGTGTCTACCCCCACCTCTTCCAGCACCCGTCCCAGGGCCTCGGCGTTGCCCCAGGGCACCACCCGCACGGTGCGGGCCAGCTCCGGCAGCAAGCCGGAAATCTTGGGCAGCGAAAGCCCCACGGGACCGCCGGGGATCACCTGGAGAGTTTCCACCGCCCCCGAACGGTTACCGTCGAAGACCACCAACCGCATCCGCCCCGTATGGCGGCGGCAAAAGCGAAGGGCAAGCTCGAAGGCTTCGGTTTCGCTGCTGGTGAACACCCAGGGGGCGTAGTTGGGCAAAAACTCGCTGCACGCTTCGGCCAGCTCCACCTCGGCGGTGCTGGCAAACCCCGAGGCCAAACCCAGGGTGGTAGCCTTGCGCACGGCATCCAGTACGTACTGATTGGCGTAGCCCAAAAGACAGCTTCCGCCACCGCAGGTGAGGTCCACGAAGCCCACGTTGTCGGCATCGAAGACCCGGCAGCCCTGAGCCTTGGCCAAAAGCAAGCCCTGTTGCCCGCGGTGGGCAACGATGGGGGCTAGTTCCTTGGCCTGGGCCAAAAGCTCATCCGTTCGCGGTGCCATCCTACCTCCGTTCCAGGAGTGCGCGATTGTACATAAAGCATCCCGCCCCTTCAACCCTCCTCGGGGGTTTCTTCGGGATCCCCGTGGAAGAAGAACGCCGCGCAGTGTGGGGAGCAGAAGAGCCGCCCGTACTGCCACACCCCGCAACGCATGCACGAGAACTTACCGCAAATGGGGCACTCCCGCACCGACCAGCTGGGGCGCAGCTCGCCGCATTTGGGGCACTGGGTCTGAAGGCCAACCTCTTCCACCATCGCTTCCAGTATAGGGCCTGCCGTGGGGCTGGGGATGGTACAATCCTCGCGGCCGGGCCGGCGTAGCTCAGAGGCAGAGCAGGGGTCTCATAAGCCCCGTGTCAGTGGTTCGAGTCCACTCGCCGGCACCAACGTTCATGCTGGATCGCCCATTTGCCGCGGCCTTCCGCCACCATTTTCCGGATCTCGTGGGACAACGCCTGGTAGTTGCCGTTTCCGGTGGCGCCGACTCCACCGCTTTGGCGCTGCTTTTGCACCGAACTTCCCAGGAGCTGGGAATTTCCTTGGTGTTGGCGCACGTGCACCACGGCGTGCGGGGTAGCGAAGCGGACGCCGATGCCGACTTTTGCCAGGACCTGGGGCGCCAGCTCGGCTGGCCGGTGAAGCTGGAAAGGCTTGCCTTGCCGCCATCTGGGGTTTCCCGGGAGGCCTGGTGGCGGAAGGAGCGCTACCGGGTGCTGGAGGAGGTGCGGGTGACCACACAGGCTGCCGCGGTGGCCACCGGCCATACCCTGGATGACCAGGCGGAAACTGTGCTCTTAAAGCTGCTACGGGGTTCGGGGCCCCGGGGGGTAGCAGGCATTCGCCGGCGCCTGGGGCACGTCATCCGGCCGCTTTTGGATTTTCGCCGGGGACAGCTACGGGAGTACCTGGTAAGCCTGGGGCAAAGCTTTCGCGAGGACAGCACCAACCTGCTCGCCGACCGTCCGCGCACGTTTTTGCGCTGGCGGGTCTTACCGCTTTTGCAGGAGGGCTTTCCCCGGGCGGTGGAGCACCTAGCCGCCTTTGCCGGGGAGCTTTCGGAAGACGAGGCTTTCCTGCAGGCGGAAATGGAGCGGCGGGCACCGCTTGCCCGTTTGGGAAGCCCGGTTCCTATGGAGGCCGTGGCTTCCCTTGCCGCCCCCCTGCGCCGGCGCTGGCTTCTGGCGGTGGCTTCCGCGCTCCCCCTGGCTGAGCCCCCTTCCCGGGAGCAACAGGCGCTTTTTTCCCGGCTGGTGGCGGGGGGTACGCCGCGGGCCCTGGATTTGGGAGGGAGGTGGGTGCTTTCGCGGGAGCGGGGGCAACTGGTCCTCAATCCCCCTCCCTTAAAGCCTTTCCCGCCCATGGCGGTGACCGTTCCCGGGGTCTTCCGGCTGCCGGGCGGCTTCAATATGGGGTTAGGGGTCCCTCTGCAACGGGCGGCGTTCAGGGTCTCCTTGAGCCTGCAAATTCGGGAGGCCAAACTGACGGTGGAATCTCTCCCCCCCGGTTTCCGGTTTGAGGGTCGGGACGCCCGGGCCTGCCTGGCGCGGCAAGGAGTGCCCCGCCAGTGGCGG